>JAAZOE010000286.1 GCA_012797915.1 Candidatus Zixiibacteriota bacterium
CCAGGGCCTGCAAGACCGGTCCCTCTATCGCGACATCGTCGAGATGAAGCGCCAGTATCCCGAACCGGTGTTGATTATCGAGGGAGAACGGGGGAAGGAGTCCGACCGGGACGCAGCCGCTTTACAGAACGCCCGGATTTACGTGTCGATCGATAATCGTATCCCGATCCTGACCACCCGCGATGAAGAGGAGACGGCCCATCTGCTTTTTCTGATGGCGGCCCGATTCGGCAGCACCACAGACGAGACAATCGCCGCGCTTACCGTCGACGATACGGCCGAACCGGCCGGGGAAGCGGCGACGGAAACCGTCGATCCGGTCCGGCGGATTCTCTTATCTCTGCCGGAGGTCACCCCCGATCTGGCGGATGCGCTTCTGGAACACTTCAGTTCGCTGGCGGCGCTGTTCGCCGCCGATCTCAAGCAGTTGAAATCGGTGGAAGGTTTGGGGCCCAAACGGGCCAAACGGATTTTCGATTTTCTGCAGAAGCCGCCGGTCGCTGCGAAATTAAGCTGACCCGACGATATCCCGCGCGATGACCGCGAACGTTTCCTGAAGCGTCGGCATCCTCTTTCCCAAAAACAACTCCGTCGCCCGGCAATCCAATCCCGCCGGTGAGGGCCGGGCCGCGTCCCGCCTTATGCTTTCGGAGGTCATCGGCCGCACCAATGCCGGATTGAAGTTAAAGTACTCCGCCAGCTTTACCGCCAGTTCATACCGGCTGACCAGCTCCGTTCCGCCGATATGGAATACTCCCCGCGCTCCCTTTTCGATCAGGGCCAGGACCAAACCGGCGGCGTCTGAAGCGGCCAGAGGATTGGAGCTTTGATCGGTCAGGCAGAAGATCTCGCGCCCGGCGCGGAGCGGTTCATAGAGCGGCTGGAAGACGTTTCTCCGACCCAGCCAGTCCAAAAGCGTCGCCGTGCGAATGATGAGATGGTTGGCGGCCGCCCGCGCCACGTTCTCGGCCTCGAGCTTGTGTCGTCCATACACGTTCAGCGGCCGGGTCGGGACCGATGGTTCCGGGGGGGGCGCCCCGCCGGGGAAGACATAATCGGTCGATAGCTGGACGAAGACGGCCTCGGGAAAAGCCTCGGTCAAATACCTGACCGCCTCGACGTTGATGTGCCGGGATAATTCCGGCTCCCGCTCGCAGCGATCGACATCGGCCAGGGCCGCACAATGGATGATTATCTCGGGATGAACCGTTTCGGCAATGGTCCGGATATGGTTGCGGTCGGCCAGGTCGCCGACGAAGATCGTTCCATGAAGTTCATCCTTGGGGGCGGAATGATACTGACGAAAAAGGCGGTACCGACGAGCGGCCTGTTCGACCACCCGCCGTCCCAACAGCCCTCCGGCCCCGGTGACGAGAATCGACGATCTGCTCATGATCGATGACGATAATGCCGTTCGAAAAAGGCATGGTCGCGGGGATTGGCCTGCGACGCCGCGATAATCGTTTCCACCCAGGCCGGATGGTCGCGGTACCAGGCGACCGTATCGGCCAGGGCGGTATCGAAGACAGCCTGCGGCCGCCAGCCGAGACGGCGGATTTTGTCCCAGGCGACGGCATAGCAGAAATCGTGTCCCGGTCGGTCGGCCACGTTCCGAATCAGGGCCGGGTCGGCGCCCAGGAGGGCGACCAGTCGCCGGCTCAGGTCGGCGTTGGTGATATGATTGCCGGCCCCGACGTTGTAGATTTCCCCCCGCGCGCCTTTGGTGAAGGCCAGCCAGATCGCCCGGCAGAAATCGGCCACGTACAGCCAATCCCGCATCTGCCGACCGTCGCCGTAGAGCGGCACGGTTTCCCCCTGCAGGATCCGCCGGGTGAAAAAGGGAATCAGTTTCTCCGGGTATTGATACGGCCCGAAATTGTTC
>JAAZOE010000287.1 GCA_012797915.1 Candidatus Zixiibacteriota bacterium
CGTCTTCTTCGTGAGTTACCTCGAAGGGAAAGGACCGGAAGTAGGTCGTCCGCCGGGAGTGGAAGGGTTCCTGCCGATTTCCGGCCTCTTGGCGGTGCGGGACTGGTTCCAGTCGGGGCAACTGAACCCGATCCATCCGGCCTCGGCCATCATCCTGCTGGTCATCGTGGCGGTGGCCTTCTTTTTTAAAAAGGGATTTTGCAGTTGGGTTTGCCCGGTCGGGTTTATTTCCGAGATGATCGCCTCGGTGGGGGATCGCCTGACCCCCCGTCGGCTGAAACTTCCGCGTCTGCTCGACTGGCCGTTTCGATCGCTGAAATACCTGCTTCTGGGCTTTTTCGTGTATGTCATCTACTTGTCGATGACCTCGACGCAGGTAAGCGAGTTTATCGCCTCGCCTTACAATAAAGTGGCCGATATCAAGATGCTGAAATTCTTCACCGAAATCGACCTGTTCGCCCTGACCACCATCGCCATCCTGTTTGTCGCCTCCATTTTTCTGCGCGGCTTCTGGTGCCGGTATCTCTGTCCATACGGCGCACTTCTCGGCCTCTTCTCCCTGGCCGGACCGGCGAAGATCAAACGGGATCATGACCTTTGCATCAACTGCGGCAAATGCGCCCGCGCTTGTCCGTCGTTCATCAAGGTCGATCAAATCAAACAGGTTGTTTCCGATGAATGCACCGGCTGTCTGGATTGTGTCGATGTCTGCCCGGTGGCGGAGGCGCTGGAGCCGGGTCTGATCGGACGCCGCAAAAAAGTTCCCAGGCGGGTCTGGGCCTATGCGATTGTTGTTGTTTTCTGGGGGGCGCTGTTGATATTCAAACTATTCGGGCCATGGAGAAATGAAATAACGACCGAAGAATACCGATATCATATAGAGCAAATGGATAACGGACAGTACATGCATCCGGGACGATGACCATGGCCGATTTCGCCGGAATCGCTCCCTATTATGACCTAATGACCGGGTACAGCCGTCGGCTGGTGAAGGAATTCGGGGTCATCAAGCATCTGGTGGACCGGTTCAAAATTACCCGCGCCCTCGATGCCGGGTGCGGCACCGGGGTGCACACGATCATCCTGGCCAAGATCGGGGTGGAGGTGATCGGGCTGGATTCCAGTCCCGAGATGTTGGCCATCGCCCGCACGAATGCTCTTAAGGAAGGGGTGCGGCCGGAGTTTCGGCAGGAGTATTTCGAGTCGTTGCCGGCCGAATGGGACGGCGGTTTCGACGCCATATTCTGCCTGGCCAATTCGCTGGTCGGAGTACAGAACGCCGAGCGATTGTCGTTATCACTGCAGGCGTTTCATCGGGTGTTGAAACCGGGCGGCCAGGCCATCATCCAGGTGCTCAATCTTTCCGGGTTTCGTCGCCAGCACCGCCGGATTATCAAGGTCTCCAGCGAACAGAACCTGACATTTGTCCGCTTTCTGGATTTCGAAGAGCTCGACACCCGGCTCAATGTATTGGTTCTGGAACATGAGTTGGGAGAGGTTCGTCACACTTTCTCTTCCCAGAGTATCCTGCCGATCACCTCCGAACTGCTGTCGGCGGCCGCCCGGGTCAACCATTTTTCCGGGATACACTTCTTTTCCGATCTGACCCTGACCGAGCCGGTTGCCGCCGAAAGCGAGAACCTGGTCGCCTTGCTGACCAAATAATCCGGGCTGTCGGCAGTAATTTCCTTCCGTTTCAATCCGATACAGTGATTACGGGACTTCCGTTCCGCGCCTGGTCGGCGTGAGGAGTTCGCGCCGGGCTGTCGCGGAGGACTGTCGAAGGAGCAAGGGGTATGTTTGCGGTCATCAGTCGCATGCCGGAGGGGACAGTCAATACACAGTCGCTGGTCGATTTCGGGCGGCAGGAAGCGCACGACGGCGACAGGTATGTCCGGGGACAGATCGGGGAAATGACGGTCATCTATATTCCGCAGACCGCCGCGGGGGGGGATTTCGAGGCGACGGTCGGCCGGATTCTCACCCGCAATCCCATCCTTCTGGCGGCCTATCTTGGCCCCGCCACCGCGCTGGTGCCATACCTGCAACAGGGGGATCTGGTCATGGCGGACCGGATTCTGAATTGGCCGGATGAGGAAACAGCGGATCCATTCGGGATTATTTTGTCCGAAGAAGAACCGGGGTGTTTCGCGGCGGAGACCGAGTTGGTTGGCGGGGCGTATGCCGCGTATGAGTTGCTCTATAGTGGACGGTCCGACCGGCCGCAGATGATCATCGGGTCGGTGTTGTCGGGTCGATTTCCGGCCGCGGAAAAGCATACCGTGGCCGCTCTGCATCGGCAGTACGGAATCATCGCCGGCGATCGCGACTGTCTGACGATGGCCCGACTGGCGGCGGACCAGGACGTCCGGTTCTTCTATTTGGGGGTTGTCTCCGACAGCCCGGACGGACTGACTCCGGCGGCGGTGGAGCCGGCGATGGCGGTTCTGCGGCGGTTTTTCCAGTCCCGGCCGGTGGCCACGGTCGCCTCCTTCGGGGCCGTCTAACTCGTTAAAAGACAATAGAAACGCCCTCTCCCCATTTTCCAGGGGAACCATTCCGTACGCTTTCCATCAGCCGGATTTTATCCCTCGGTCGATTATGCCTGCGGTCATCACCTGGGCCAGGGATGATTGTGGATTGACAGATTGGAACCATCGGGTATATTACTTTGTTGACAACGTTGTGTATACGCATCAGGCTACAAACCGGGAGAATCAATGAACCATAGGTCCGCGTTCGCAACCCTCACCATCATTATATTCGTTCTTTTCGCCGCCTCACTGTGGGCAGTCCCGCCCACCGACGAAGTCATACAGAAATTACGGGATGAAGGGAAGCTCGACCAATTCGTCCAGATGATGGCCGATGCCCGCGCCCGGGGCGTCAACAATCCGACCATGCTGGCCGATAAGGACGGCGCCTCGGCGGCGTTGGCGGGCAAGCAGACCTACAAGGCGCTGGTCATCCTGGTCGATTTCTCCGACAAAGTGTACACCGCCGGTTGGGCGGCCGGGACGCCGGAGGATTTCGATTCCCTGCTGTTTTCAACGGGAAAGAATCCGACCGGTTCGATGAGCGAATACTATTTCGAGAATTCCTACGGCAATTTCACGCTGCAGGGGACAGTGGTCGGCTGGGTGCGCGCGGCCGAAGGCGCCGGATATTACACCGGCGACTGCGATGGTTCGCACGGCATGGGTTCTTATCCGCAGAATGCCCAGCGGCTGGTGGAGGAGGCGGTCGATCTGGCCGATGCCTCGGTCGATTTCTCCGAATTCGACAATAACGGCGACGGGACGGTCGATGGATTGTTTGTCGTCCATGCCGGGACCGGATACGAGGAATCGGGCAACGATTGCGAGATTCACTCCCATCAGTGGAACATATCCTCCCGGTACCGGGACGGTGTTCGGATCTATTCTTATTCCATCGAACCGGAAGAGACGGCTTCTCAGAACCGCCTGAGCGCCATCGGGGTTTACTGCCATGAATTCGGGCATGTCCTCGGCTTGCCGGACCTCTACGACACCGATTATTCCTCATCCGGCGCGGGGTACTGGGAATTGATGGCCAGTGGCAGTTATAATGGATCGTCTCAAACGCCGGCGGGATTTTCGGCCTGGAGCAAATCGAAGCTGGGCTGGTTGACGTTGACCAACATCACCAGCAACCAAACCGATGTGTCGATTCCGGCTCTGGCGTTCAATCCCGCAGCCTATCGGTTGTGGAAACACGGCGCGACGGGCAGTCAATACTGGATCATCGAGAACCGGCAGCGGATGGGGTTCGACGCCGCTCTTCCCGGCGACGGTCTTCTGATCTGGCATATCGATGACGCCGTGGGCGGGAACACCAACGACTGGCATCCGAAGGTTTTCCTGGAGCAGGCCGAC
>JAAZOE010000288.1 GCA_012797915.1 Candidatus Zixiibacteriota bacterium
GACCCGGGTGGGTTCCCTAATGAGTTCCTTGGCCAGCTCCAGAGTCTCCTTCCACGCGATTTCAACCATGATCTTTTCGCCCGGCTTGAGGGCGACGGAGTAATGTATCAGGTTCCCGGCCAGAACTTCGTTGCGTTTGTCTTTCATGATCCCATCGCTTGCTTGGCGGTGACGGAGATAGAGGGGTTGTGAACAACGGTCCCACGTCCGCTGTCGCGGGACCGTTGTCGCCATTGTCAGTTATGAAACATAACTCCTCATTTGGCTTTCAGCGCCTTGGCTGAAAACGCCTTTTCCAGAGCGGCATCGGTGAAAACGCCGTCCTTCCGAATCAGCTTCCCGTCGAACCAGATCTCGCCGCCGCCGTAGTCCTTCCGCTGAATCAGGACCATATCCCAGTGGATGGCGGAGTGATTGCCGTTGGAGGCTTCATCGTAACAGGCCCCCGGCGTCAGATGCAGAGAGCCGGCGATCTTCTCGTCGAACAGCGTATCTTTCATCGGATGCAGGATGAACGGATTCACCCCGAGGGAGAATTCGCCGGTATAGCGGGCCCCCTTGTCGGTGTCGAGGATATGATTCAACCGTTCGGTCTGGGCCTGGCAGGTGGCCTCGATGATCTTGCCGTTCTTGAACTTCAGCGAGACCTTCTCGAAGGTGATACCCTCTTCCAGCGTCGGTGTATTGAAGGTGATGGTCCCGTTGATCGATTCCTTGACCGGGGCCGTATAGACCTCACCGTCGGGGATGTTCTTGGTGCCGTCGCACTTGATAACCGGGATGTCCTTGATGGAAAAAGAGAGGTCGGTACAGGGAGAAACGATGCGGACCCGGTCCGTCTTCTCCATCAATTTCACCAGCGGATCCATGGCTTTGGACATCTTGGCGTAGTCGAGACAACAGACGTCGTAATAGAACCGTTCGAACTTTTCCTGGCTGGTTTCGGCCAACTGGGCCATGGCGTTGTTGGGAAACCGAAGGACGCACCATTTGGTCCGTTTGACACGTTGTTCCAGGTGCACCGGCTTGTAGAACAACATCTGGTTCAGCTTCAGTTGTTTGGGATCGATATCGGACAGATCGAAGGGATTGTCCGAACCGCGCAGACCCAAATACGCGTCCATTTCCTTCATCAGTTTTAGATGGAATTGCCCAAACGCCTTCAACTGCGTTTCCGTAGCCCCGGCGATCCACTGGCGCTGCAGCGATTCGTCGCTGTAGTACCAGAAGGGCACGCCGCCGACCCGGGTGGTTTCCTTGATGATTTCCTTGGCCAGCTCCAGGGTGTCTTTGCCTTTGATTTCGATCATGATTTTTTCGCCCGGTTTGAGGGCGACGGAGTAGTTGATCAGGTTCTTGGCCAGAACCTCGTTGCGTTTATCCTTCATCGTTACCTCGCTTGGATGGCTTTTCGGTAAACATAGCATACGGAGACGGCGGAGGCAACGGATTTGTCATTGGGCCGGCAAGGAAACTCGAGCGCGGAAACGGCGTCGGGGTCAAAAAGGAACCGGCCGTGTTCACGGCCGGTTCAAGAGATTTCAACGGGCGGCAGGGAGGCGCCTATTTGATGATAACCAGCTTGCCCACCTGGGTGCCGAACTCCGATTCGATCTGATATAGGTACAGCCCCGTGACCACCGCCTGCGTGTTCCGGCTGATCACGTCCCATTCCTCGTGCTGGGACTGCGGCCCGCCATCAGGATAATTATGACTGATCTCCCGGACCAGGTCCCCGCTGAGCGTGAATATGCGAATCGTGCAGACCCGCGGCAGGTTGGCGAAATGAATCGCCCGCGACCGCTCCGCCGCTCGATCCCGGTCCCGGTTCTCGAAACCGGCGTCGGCATATCCGGCGTCGATCCGGTACGGGTTCGGGTAGACGATGGCGCCCAGCCCGTTGGCCTGGACCTCATCGGCCGACGGCAGTGGATACTCCTTCACCGCGTTGGTCAACGGCGACGATTCCAGGGCCCCCATATCCGTCTTCAATGACCCGAAATCGAACGCCGTCACGGAAAAATTGTACGGAATCGACGGCAACAGATTCGGAATCACGTATTCGTACTCGTAATAGCGCAGGAACCCTTCGCTGGTCGTGTCCGTCGGGTCGGTCCGCGAGGCGGTCGGATAGACCTTGTGAATCCCCCGGGGGTCGCTCAGGTCCGACTGGTTCCAGTCCTGGGCCCGGAAATAGAGCAGCTTCGAGGTATGCGGATCGACGAAATAGTCGAATTCCGAGGTGTAGTTCAGGGGCAGAAAATCGGGGCCGTACAGCGTCCGCAAGCTGTCCATGGTCAACGGCGTGCCGACCTGCTCCCACAACAGCAAAAGGTCATTGTATTGATACACCTTGTAATCGTCGAGATCATACGATGCCAGCAGGACGTAATCCTGAGCCCGGTCCCCCTGGGCGTAATACACCCGGAACCCCTCGAAATCCCGCTGTCGGGCGAACACATCATAGGCGTTCTGCGATTCCTGACCGTTCCAGCGAAGGGTCACCTGGCCGAATCCCGGGATGACGTGGATGGTCGGGGGAGGCGGCGGGGAGGCCCCGCGGAAATCGGGGACGCCGTCGCCGGCATAGTACATCTTCAACGAATCGACCGCCAAAAGGGTATCGACCAGCGTGCTTTCGGCCGGGACGACGGTCGTATCCAGGACCCAGATGGTGGTGTCGACATAGGTGTATTTCATGCAGAATTTTCCGGAATCATCCTGTCCCGGAGGATAGACTCGGCCGTAGGAATCGCTGGTGTCGGTGTCCACGCCGGGATTGTCGAAAATCCAACTGGCCCAACGGGAGTTGGTTCCGAAATCGGAGAAATCTAGCTTGCTGTAAAATATCGAGGGGTTAAAGGCGTCGAATTCATCCTGAAAATCCTGGGCGCCGACGTGGAAATTATCCCCGGCGATGTAGGCGATGGTTATCGGGAGGGTATCGCCGGGCTGAACATCGAACGGCCCGAAGGAGAGCAGATAGCGGGTATCATACCCGTTGGCCAAGTCAATGGCCAAATCGGGCTTGGGGGGCGGCATGTACCCCTCGCCGGTATGGGATATGGCCGTAAACAGCTGGTCGTAATCGAACTCCCCGTTGGACATCGTATAGTATTTGTTTCTGTCCCCAGTGGGGGTCCCCATATGGGCGCCAAACGATCGGAACGGCTTTTCATTGGTGCCGGCCATCCGGGGGCCGAAATCGAACGTGGGGGTGGTATTGGAAATCCACCAGTTAAAACTGTATTCGAGATCTTCGTTGGGGGAGCGAAGAACCCGCGAACCGGTGACGGCGGTCGGGGAAGTGAACGACCAGTTGCCGTCCTGGGTCGGGTCGCCGTCGTTGTCGGCGATCCAGGCTATATTAATGGTGTCTTCGGTGATACAGTAATCCGCCGGCATCGCCGCCGTGCGGCGGAAACCACAGATATCGTCCTGCGCGCCGTTATTACCGGTGGAGCTGTGATAGACATCGGCGTCGACATAGATGGCGGCATATAGTTGCCGAATCGGGAAGGCGCCGATGTTGGTGATCTTGAAATCGAGGATCACGAAGTCTTCGGCGTAATCATAACTCCAGGAGTAGCTGTTTTGTTGAATGGATATGTTCAGGGGAATATGCGGCCGGTTATCGATCGGGTCGGACCCGGTCAATCCCGTTTCCGTGAACGTGTCGGAGTAGGTACAGAGAAAATCCTGTTCCGAGACCGCAAACGCGCTATAGGTGTTCTTTGACTTCAGACTGGAACGGGTGATGATCGACCCGGCGTCCCCGGAATCCGGATATAACTCCTTCATCTGAAACCACCCGTCCCCGCCGACCGACACCAGGGTGTCGCGGCCGACGATGGCCCCGATCCAAAGGGTCGCGGCAAACAGGTATTCCATCTGGGAATTGATGGGGTATTCGCAGCCCAGGGCTTCTTCGCCGTTGATGATCGGGCTGGACACGTATCCGAAGCCGAAGGTGCCGTAATTGGTGATCAACAGCGCCATCTTGCCGACGTTATGCTGATCGTACTGCGTGTTGGGTGTGGCATTCATGATTTTGGGGCTGATTCCGAGACCGCCGTCTCCCGGGGAATCGAATAACGCCCGGGCATCAACCGCGACGGTTAAGCAGAGGGAAAGAGCCAGGGCGGGAAGCACGCAGAGTATATGGTTTTTCACACGCATAGCAAAGACCCCATCTTAATGTCCGCCTTCGTCTCAAACGACGCCAATTCGCCGTTACTCATGGTACAGACGTTCGAGCCTCGAAAAGCGTAAAACACAATTGCAGGCGAACATATAAAATTCTGGCCCCGAAGGAAAGCGAATTTTTCGAAATCCCCGACGGACGTCTTGATTTTTGCCCACCCCGGACCTTATCGTCCCGATGGAAAAGGGAAAAACCGTCAAATCCGGATGAGTCAGCCTGCCATGAGACCACGAGCCGGTCAATTCAGGACTCTCGACAACCGCGTGTTTATCATGAGCCTCGGCTGGATGGTCAGCTCCGCCGGATTCGCTATTGTCATCCCCTTTCTGTCGATTTATTTTCACGAGCACATGGGCTTATCCATGAGCGCGATCGGCCTGTTTTTCGGATTTACCGCTGTTCTGAGAGCGGTTCCGCAGCCGGTCGCCGGATGGCTATCCGACCGGGTTGGCCGGGTACCAATTATGGGGGTGTCGCAGATTCTGCGCTCTCTCACCTTCGCCGGAGTTGGGTATGCCATCATGTCCGGTTCCGGATTTCCTCTCATCGCCCTATTCATCTCTTTTAATTATATCTTCGGGGCCGTCCTGGATCCCGCCGCCAAGGCCATGATTGCCGACGTGGTGTCAAGAGATCAGCGGGTGTCCGCGTACGGTCTGCTCCGAATCGGCGGCAACCTTGGCTGGGCCTTGGGTCCAGCTCTGGGTGGATTTGTCTCCGATAAATCGTTCAGTACCTTATTCTACATCGCCGGCGCGATGACGGCAATTTCCGGAGTATATTTCCTGGTGACCCTTAAGGATGTTCCGAACAGGAACGGGACCCGACCCATGGCCGGTTTCAGATGGCGGGATATCATCGATGTCCGTCAAGATCCCCTGCTGCTCCGTCATTGCCTGATCGCCTTTGTCCTATTTCTTGTTGTGGCACAATTAATTGCAACTCTTTCCGTATACACTACGGAAACTGTTGGTATTAGTCGCTCACAGTTGGGGATCCTGTATGCCATCAACGGTTTTATGGTCGTTTTTCTTCAATTGCCGATTTCGTCTTTGCTCCGCCGCGTATCGTTGACCGGGCAACTGGCCTCCGGCGCTCTGGTATACGCGATCGGATATTTCCTGGTTGGGCTGGCGGCCGGATTCCCATTCCTGGTATTTTGCATGGTTGTTATCACTATCGGGGAGATGATGATTTCCCCGCCTTCTCTCGCCTTGGTGGCCAATTTGTCTTCGCCAGAGGCGTACGGTCGATATATGGGGATTTTCGGTTTCTTCTATACGTCCGGATGGTCACTGGGTCCCACCCTCGGCGGTCTCCTCCTGGATGTTTTCGCCTCCCGGCCGCTTATGATATGGACCGGAATCTCGCTTCTGGCGATGGTGGCCGGTTTACTCTACATTCGTTTCAGCCGGCGCCTGAGCGAAGTTCAGAACAGCTCCGTTCGCATTGGATCGGAGTAACGCCGTTATGCCATTGGTCAAATCCATCGCCGACGCCCGGCTGGTATTCATCGATACCGAAATCGGCCGCGGTCACCCCGGCTATCTTGACGGCACCATGGCGCGTGTCGCGGCCATTTGCCCGGAACTCCCCTTGCATCGGACAGATGTCTTTACTGCCTCCCGAGGACTGGCCAAGGCCGGGTGGCGGGGTGTTCGGTGGCTTTACCGAGCTGGCGGCCGCGGGGGGATGGTCACTTCTCTGTATAACCGCTTGCGGGAGTTGTCGTCAGGGGACAGCGACGGCGGTCCGGCTATGATCGTTTTAGGACGGGATATTCGTCGACTGGCCTC
>JAAZOE010000289.1 GCA_012797915.1 Candidatus Zixiibacteriota bacterium
ATCGTCGGGAGGTTTTGAAGGTGTTTTATGAGCGGCATCCGGAACGGTTCGTACGGGGCGTCCCGTTGCCGCCGGAGCTGACGGGCAAGGTCTGGATCAACAAACCGAAACCGGACCAGCAGGCAGCCGGACTATGTAACAATTTGTCTCATTTCTATTGACACATTCCAATGTCACAAATGGGTATTCCGCGGGACCGTGAATCGGCACCCATTTGTGCTACAATAGGATAGGCGAATGACGCTCGAACATTTAGCGTAGATAGCCTGATCAAACAAGGCTGGCGGGACTAGTTGTTCTCCATGTACAATGAAAGCGAATCCGGATGGAATCGCTCCGGATACGTATAGGAGTATCCCGAAAATGAATTGCCAAAATCCTCGGTTCGCCATAAAATATAACTACCGAGAGCCCTGAATATTTTCCTGTTCGCGGGGCCAATCAGGCATAGGCGAATTATCCGAGATGAGTGGAACCGAGGGACCTTCACAGCAGAGGGCAATCGCCGAGATAGCAACCTATCTCCGGCAGTGGTGTCGCGGTGAAACCGACTGCCGCCTGACAAATCGTTTGATCGCCGTCGCGGTTGGAATTGCTCTGCAATCGTACACCCCTGGCAGGAGAATTCGCGCCGCTGCAGCCGCCGGCGATACCAAATCGGGTCATATGGCCATGTCGCTGTTGGCGGAATTGTTTGTCGGTTCCGGCCCCGAGTCCCGGCTCGGATATGCCCTCTGCGACGTAGTCGATGCCAGTGACGCGATATTGTACTCCAAGTTCTGTGGCGTAGCCAAGACAGTCGTCCGGCAGGAATTGTTCCATCGCTGGGTACTAGAGGACCCTTTTTCGGCCCACCTCTGGAAAAGGCTGCACAAAGCCATTCGTCGAGACAGCCGGATTATGGCTTTTCCTGCGGATCATCCGGACTGGATAGCCGCCGTTTCCATTGGACCTACGGCTGATCTCGACCCAATCGACCAATCGACTCTCGATCGCCTTGTTTCGGCCGTCTATCGGCCCAAAATGCACACAGGCGATATCATCTTCGCGGTAATCAATCACCCCGATTGCCGGGGGAAGGCTATCGCCGTTGATGACTTATTCGAATCTATGCGGCGGTGTATCCCCTCGGCATTGGCTGCCACGTTAGAGGATGAATCGTCAGCGCCACTCTCCGACCCGGACTATACCCTGGCGGTGGAACAAACGATAGCCTCGATACGGCCCGCCATCTCCGGCCTTATCGATCGCTATCAGACGGCCGGCAAAATCCCCGAAGGCTTGTCGCCCGGTTTTGCCGCCGCCTTGCTCGATCTGGCTGTGGACTGGGGCGAGGGGGGACCGGCCGTTAGCCAATTCGAATACCTGCAAACCAACCTGCCGGACATGGGGTACAATGAGTATCGCGCCAAACACCGGGCGATGTTTGAATATATGGCGGAGAAAGTGGCCGGATGGTTTATCGACGGTATGCGGAGGTTTTATTTTGAAAAATAGTCTGCACCGCCGGGCCCCGACCCCTATTCCTTCTTGGAAGCGGTAAAATGACGCGCGGCCGGCCGCTTCCGAGCGGTTCACGTATATCGCCGACGACGGGAAAATGACTGAAATATGCGCAAATGGACATGCCCGACCAGCGAAGAGTGGGGACGGTATCTTCTCGAGAGGGACCCCAAGGATCGTCCCATGTTCGAAAAACACCTCGCCGTCTGCCCCTACTGCCGGTTCACTGTCAAGCAACTGACCGGCGAGCTGCAATCCGTGACTCGGGCCTGGAATTCGAAGACCGTACAACCGGTGTATTATTATACCATGTCGCCAATGACTCTGCCGGAAATCGAATACGGTCCGCACCTCCTGGCCGCCCAGGGAAATAATAAACCGGACAGGCCGGACTCCATCGCCCTGACCACGCCCGACAACAAGTTCCTCCTAAAAGCCGTCTTCGACAGCCACACCGGGGATACATGGCTCTATCTATCCTCCGATGACCCGGAATCGGCGCGTAATGTCCTGATTCGGCCCTTCGGACAGACCGGCGAATATATCACCGATGACCGGGGAAGGGTAAACCTGGGCAAAATCGACTGGCCCGACCCGAGCCGTCATACGGCCGAAATCCGCCTGCCCAGGGCGACATTTGTCCTGGCCCCGCCTGCTGACGAGATGCAAAAAGGCGAGGTGACCCGACTGACGTCGCCGGCCGGGGATACCATCAGGCTGACTTTTTCGGGCGAAGGACGGAATAGAAAGCTGGAAATCGATATCGTCAACCTGGCCAACCGGGAACCGGGTAGCCCGGTCAGAATCGCGCTCCGCGGACCGGATGTGATCAGCATCATGCCGTTGTCGGCCGATGCCGAGCCAAAGGCGTTTTTCGAAAAAGTCCGGGCAGAGGGAAAACTGGAGATATATTTGTATCAATGACTGCGGCCGTCGGCCTGATTTGGGATAAATCCAGCTGGTTTCAGGGCAAGGGGTATTTCGGGGAATATCGATGACATCGATAATTGAAATCGAACAGGCGGCGGCCAAACTGCGCCGCTACCTCCGAATCGCCCAAAGTCCCGACCTCAAAGTTATCTGCGGCCTCCGGTTTTTTGATCTTTTTCGGGATAAAAAGGTCGTATTCCCGGAGTCATACCTGAGGGAGTTCCTGCCCATCCTGGCCGAAGCTGCGGCCAAATGCCGGTCACGAGAGTTGTTTCCCGAAGACGGCGAGGCGCTCTCCCGGCTGATTGAGCTGGCTTCCCATCAGGCCAGGGAGGTTCCGGTCGCCGCTGATCTGGTTCCCCTGATGAAGTTGGCTTCGCCGACGGCCGAAGGCCCCGTTGCCGAACGCAAGACCGTGCCGAAAGAGGCCGTCCGAGTGCCCTGCCTCTTTGTCGAATACTACCCCGACCTCGACCTTCCCCCGCGCGGACGTATTTTGGATCTCCTCGTCACCGCCTCGCCGATTTCGGCCAAAGCTGAAAGCGATGATATCGTTGTTCGCAACCCGATGGCCGAACCGGACGACCGATTCCTTGCCCAGGCGCGGGATTCGGTTGCCGCCGCTCGGAAATACCTTTCCGACCGGTACGGGTTGTCATCCAAGAAGCGGTATCGGTTCGATTTCGCCGTCGATTCCACCGGTGCCCGGTTTACTGGAGATTCATTAGGGGTCGCTTTTGCTGTCGGAGCGGTGGCGGCGGTGGCGCGGATCGAAGTGTTTCGGGAGCGGCTTTCGATCGCCTCCTTTGCCGCGTTTAGCGGGGCGATGACTGCCGATGGGAAACTGAATCAGATCGACGGCGAAGCCCTCAAGCGGAAGATTCGCCGGGCCTTTCATTCCGACCTGACATTGCTGGTCATTCCGAGGGCACATATCACCGATGCCTGGACTTATCTGTCGGAATTGGAAAAGGCCTTTCCTGGCCGCAAATTGGAGTTGGTGGGCGCGGATTCCCTTGCGGCTATCGCTTCCGATCCTCGTCTGGTCCCGCCGGAACGGTTTTCCACCCCCGCCTATCTCGCCCGAAAAGCCTGGCACGCCAAACGTTCCGCATGGGTGGAATACCCCGCGGCGTTGCTACTGATATCTGTACTGGCATATCTGATCCTACTACATTTGAGGGTCATAGGCTTCGACTGGCGGATTGATCATCTCGAAGTCCTGGGCAACCGATTCAAGGCGACCAATCCTAACGGTAAAACAATGTGGGAGTCGGGGGCGTTTGAATTTCCACTACCTCAGAGACCCTATGATAACGACCCAAAATATACCGATAAACAATTTCTTCCCGTCGATGTTGATAATGATGGGAAAGACGAATTGTATTTTACCCCTGCAATCGCGGGCAAAGAAAAGCCTCCGGCCCTTATTACATTGTATGACGATGATGGGACAATCAAATGGACAGTACCTACGTGTGAAAGAACGTCGTATTCCGTCGATACCATTTTGGCCAAGGGTGCGGTTTCATCGTATGTTCCGGCGCATATGGTTTCTATCGTTCTCAATGACGGCGAACATTGTGTCTTGACGACGGCATCTGCCTCCTACCCGGCCCGTACACAGGTAATGCTTCTTGGCGTGGATGGCCGAAAGATAAGTGGCCCGTACCTTCAGACCGGCCATGAAAGCGGCCCACCCCGCTTGATTGATATCGACGGAGACAAGCATCCGGAAGTGATAATGTCCACTTACAATCGTCGTTGTATGAGAGCGGCGTTGGTAGTGCTTGATCCAACCAATATGGCTGGTGTCAGCCCGCCATACGATGATAGTCTGTTTCTATCTTCAAAGATGAACCGTGGGTCCCAAAAATGGTATGTGCTATTTCCGCAAACGGAACTTGTGAAGGGCGATATCGCGCCATCTGCCATTGAAGGCATTCGATTTACCGATTCACACACGTGCCAGGTAACGGTATTTTATGCCGGCGGGATGGGGGTCAAGGTTGTCGGGCTAAAAGATGAAAATGCCGGGATGCCGATCCCAATTGATTTCATATTAGACGAGAATTTTATTCCTGTTGATGTTTTAATACCCGACCATACGGTGGAATATTTCAATATCCTGCTTTCCGGACTCGGAAAACCGCAGATCACAGATGCAAACGAGTGGCGAAAACAGTTGTTGTCCGATTTCATTGTCTACCGGGGTGATTCCATCGTCCATCATCTGTCGGCCGGTATCGACTA
>JAAZOE010000290.1 GCA_012797915.1 Candidatus Zixiibacteriota bacterium
AGCAGATCCAGCTGGACATGATGGAAGACCTGGCCAACCGCTCCCACCCCCCGGACGCACCGTAGATATATGCCTGAAATCTCCGCCCACACCGGACGTCTGGCCGGCTTTTTCGGCCTGAAACGCGACTACTTTCTGCTGTTGGTCATGGTCGTGTTGATCGGCATGGGAGAAAAGACCGGGTCCCGTTTCGTTCCCAAGTATATCGAGGTCCTCGGGGCGGGCGTGCTGCTCATCGGCCTCTATGGGGGGCTGGAGGATTTGCTGGGGGCGCTCTGGTCTTTGCCCGGCGGGTATATCAGCGACCGGTTGGGGACCAAAAAAGCCCTGGCCGTTTTTAATCTCATTGCCATGACCGGTTACCTGATCGTAGTGATGATTCCGTCCTGGCCGGCAGTGATGGTCGCCTCCATTTTCTTCCTTTCCTGGTCGGCGCTGTCTCTTCCGACCACGATGAGTCTGGTGGGAACGCTGCTGCCCAAATCCAAACGGGCGATGGGGGTTTCGATGCACTCCATCATCCGCCGGATTCCGATGGGGGGCGGCCCGATCATTGGTGGGGCGTTGATCGGTGTCTATGGGATGGTCACCGGCGTGCGGATCACGTTCGCCATCGCCTTCATCCTGGCGGCGGCGGCGATGATTCTGCAACAGAAGATGGCTCCCAGTGAAGCAACGAAGTACGAACCGCTTCATTTAACGGCTCTCGTGCGCCGGTTCAATCCCGGTTTGAAACGGTTGCTGGTCTCCGATATCCTGATTCGATTCTGTGAACGGATCCCGTACTCGTTTGTGATCTTGTGGGTCATGGATATCGTTCGGAAGGAGGCGTTCGAATTCGGCTGGTTGACCGCAATCGAGATGGGGACGGCGATGTTGTTATACATTCCCGTTGCCTATTTCTCCGACCGGGCCGAGCGAAAACCGTTCGTGTTAATCACCTTCGGCTTCTTCACGCTGTTTCCAGCGGTGCTGTATTTTTCGCGAACCACCTCGCTTCTGATTTTTGCCTTTATTATCCGCGGTCTGAAGGAATTCGGCGAGCCGACCCGCAAGGCGTTGATTGTCGATCTGGCGGTTCCCGACGCCAAAGCCCGCACCGTGGGCGCCTATTATTTCCTGCGCGATACGATCGTGGCTCTGGCCAGCTTCGCGGGGGGGATCCTATGGAAAATCAGCCCGGCCGTGAACCTGTGGACGGCGTTCGCCTTCGGCGCAATCGGGACGCTCTATTTCGCCATCTATGGCAAGAGCGCTGAACGCACCGAATGACGCGGCGTCAACAGCAGGAACCCGCCTCCAGAACATTTCTATAATGAATAATCCATGATCCGCCGTCTTCTCGTCAGACGCGCCGTCTCCATTTGATTCCTTGGCGCGAATACCCATCATCCTTATATTACATCAGCAATCAGGTAATGTGGGAATCCAATATGAGAAGAACCAAGCCGTATGGCGGAAAGACGTGAATATGAAGCCAATAATCTTCCTTCCTCCGGAATTACGAGAAGAGTACATTCTCGTTCGTGGTGTGGTCGAACATGAAGACAACCTTATAAACCATCGCAATTCATGGTTGATTTTGGCACAATCGTTCCTGCTTGCCGCATTCATCGGGTCCGACACCTACCAATGCCTTATCGTCATTGCCGGATTTGTATCGGCTCTGTTTTGCTACATCAGTATTTTGGCTGCGATCTGGGCTTTGGAGAGGATTAGGCAGGTGCCAGGATGGAAATTCAATGATTACTATCCATATCTGACATCGCCAACCTGGCGACATTACTTGGGTTTGGCTGGAGCGTTATGTGTTCCCCTCACGTTCATCGTCATATGGATATGTATAGCCGCACAGAAGTTATAGCCTGCCAATTCCCTTGCCGGGAGGGACGATGGGGCGTATATTGCGGCAGATATCTATCGCGGGGCGCGCCGAAAACTGATTGGTCAGCGGCGGCACAGGGTTTGGGTTAAACAGGACGGCCTTTTTTCGCGGCGCAAGACAAGACATGATGAAAGCGACAACCTGGGTCATCGCCGCACATCTGGCCGCCGCGTCGGTTTGCCTGACACCTCGCCCCGCTTCGGCCGAAGATCCTCCTGTCGATATTCAATGGGTGCGCGGTCAGGAATCCCTTCCTAACCGCGATTCGGTTGCGGATTCTTCCCGCGTCGGGAAGGGATTCCCGACGCCGCGAGGGGAAACGATGGCCCGAATCGCCCCCAAAATCGCCGCCCAAGGCCTGCCCAACACCCAGTTTGCCCGGCACACCGTCGGACGGATCGCCCTGACCGTCTCCAATTTCGGGACCATCGGCGCCGGTTCTTACGGCTCGCTGATTATCGACGGCGAGGAAGCCCTCTCCTGCGAATATCCGGTCAATTCCAATGTCGAGTACCTTAATCTCGGCGCTCTCTGGATCGGCGCGGTGGTCGGTGAGGACACCCTGGTGTCGGTGGGAAACGACGGCTGGTATGGCGTCACCGAGCTGTTTCCGGCCCCCGGCTTTCAGGGGACCTTTCGGTCGCGGTCGAATCTGCGATCGCGTCCGGACTACGACCCCGAGGCGATTTCCGAGCAGGATTTAATTTGCGTCTACACCGACACGATTGTCAACAACACCTGGACCGGGCAGGACCCGATCGACAACCGGCCGCACGTGCCGTTGCAGGTTGCGGTGACCCAGAGCAGTTACGCCTGGAGTTATGCCTACGCCGAGGATTTCGTCATCATTGACTACCAAATCGCCAACCTCGGCGACCGGCCCCTGCAGGATGTTTATCTCGGTTTCTATGTCGATGCCGCCGCCTATCATCGGTCGAACGAGCTGACCGGGTTTCTGGATGATATCTGCGGGTTCGCCGAGACGGTGCGGATGCCGGCCGGCATCTGCCTGGAACGGGACACCGGTGACTACCCCTGGCTGGACCGAATCAATCTGGCCTGGGCGGCCGACAACGACGGCGATCCATCATCGGCGGGAAGGTGGGATTACGCCTCGGCCCGGGCCGTCACCGGCGCGAAAGTCCTGCGGGCGCCGGGCGCCGATTATGATTATAACTTCAACTGGTGGGTTTCCAGCATCACCACGGCCCTCGATTTCGGGCCGCGGCGAAGCGGCAGTCCGGATGATCCCTTTCGTCGGTTCGGACCGCAATTGGGGACGCCCCTGGGGGATCGTAATAAATATTATTTGATGTCCCATCGGGAGATCGATTACGATCAGTTGTTGACCGCCCGATCGCACGCCGCCGAGGGTTTTTTGCCGCCGCCCGATCCCGACTTCGCGGTCGATATCGCCGACGGCCAGGACACCCGGTATCTGCTCTCCTGCGGGCCGTTTGCGATCATGCCGGGGGACACGGTCCCCTTCACGGTCGCTTTCGTCGCCGGGGACACCATCCATGCCGCCCCGCTGGACTATGCGACTATCTTCGACCCCTCCGCGCCAGAAACCTATGCCGGGAAACTCAGCCTGGAGGACCTCAGCATCAACGCCCGCTGGGCGTCGTGGATTTTCGACAATCCCGGCATCGACACCGACAACGACATCCGGCACGATTCCGGGGTTTTCTGCTGGAACTATGTCTGGATGGACACCACCAGTTTCAATCCGGACAGCAGCGGCCCGTCCTTTTATGTGGCGATCGACTCGTTTAAGACGTACTACCGCGGCGACGGCCAGCCGGATTTCAAGGGGGCCTCTCCCCCGCCGGCGCCGGTGGTGAAAACATTCGCCTCGATGCGGCGGATGGTGCTGCGCTGGAACGGCCAGGCGTGCGAGCAGTTCCGCGATCCGTTCACCGGCCAGAACGATTTCGAGGGATACCGGGTCTATTTCGCCCGGGGGGACCGCGAGTCGGACTATGTCCTGGCGGCGACGTACGACATCGATGATTTTCAGCCGTATCAGTTCGACGATTTCTACCGTCAGTATCGCCGGACCGGTCCGCCGGTGACCCGGGCGCGGTTGCAGGAGATGTATGGCGCCGGATTCGATCCGACGCTTTATTATGATGAGGGGCATCAGTATCTCGACGAGGGGTCGGGACGGTCGTATTTCTTCGAGGCCCAGGACTGGAATTATGCCGATCTGTCCGACCCCAACGGGATTCATCGCGTTTACCCTCAGGCCTCGCCCGAGGACCCCGCCGACACGACCGAGGACGGCTACCTGCGGTATTATGAGTATGAGTTCATCATCGACAATCTGCAGCCCTCGGTGCCGTATTATTTCACCGTGACCACGTTCGATTACGGCGCCTTTGCCTTCAACCTGCCGCCGTTGGAATCATCCAAGCTGCTCAACGCGGTCCGCGATTATCCGTTGCCCTCGGCCGGGACGGTGGAACGCGACGGGTTGGCGGTGATGGTGTTCCCCAATCCGTATCGGGCCGACGGCGGGTATGCGCGGGCGGGGTACGAGAACCGCGACCGGACGGAGGCGGCCGAGTGGGCGCGCGAGATTCATTTCGCCAATCTGCCGCGGGTCTGCACGATCCGGATTTTCACCTTGAGCGGCGATCTGGTGCAGGAAATCCGGCACGAGCGTCCCGACGGCGGGGCGGGGGCGCAGGAGGAGACCTGGAATCTCATCTCGCGCAACACGCAGGCGGTGGCCAGCGGGCTGTATTTATGGCAGGTGTCATCGGAGCAGGGCGACCAGCTGGGCAAGTTGGTGATTATCAAGTGAAAATAGGTTCTGTTGGAATGACTTGTGGCCAATGTATCGATCGGATATCGGCATGGACGTTGCCGCAATAGTGGGTCTTTTGACGCAAGAAGTTGAGATTATTGAGGATACGTATCATGTAAAATGTGATGAAGTTCATGAATAATTTCAAAAAGCACTTGACAAGATATTTTCAATCATGTACCAATAACAATGTACCATAATTCGTAGCGAAATACGCGGCAAACGGAAACACGCGATTTGCATCGGGGTTTTGCACCAGGGCACGCCGCACGGTAAAGAGAGGTGACCGATGCGTATCAATTTTCATTTCAGCAGACGTTTATTGATATTATTGGGTATTGCCGCCTCATTGGCGACATCAGGTCCATCGAGAGAGAGGGTGGCCGACCATCCAAACGCGGTTATCCCGAAGGAGTTGTCGGATAGAGTTGATGCCCAGTTCGGACCTCCGTGCGAACCCGCCTGGCTTACCTATGCCGATTCATGTCGCGTGCTTGGCCCTAACAGCAACAGCACATCCTTTTATATATCCGGATTATATGGCTATAGGGTCTACCGCTACTACTACTTTTATGCAGACAGTGGAGCCCTGTGGATTGGGATTGACAACATTGACTCAAATAGCGCCTATTGCGCAATGACGGTATATAATTATTGGGCGGGGGATCCCATCGCCAGTTGCGAAGGGGGCCCTCCGCAAATCAGTCTCAACGCGACAATCGCGTGGCCAGACTGGTATTTCGTGATCGTCGTCACCTATGGTTGCGGCCCGTGGGATGATCAACAGATAAGGGTTATGATTACTCATGAATCACCGGATTATGATTTGCAAATCTCCAGCTTGGGCTTATGGCCTCAAATCGAGGATGCCCATCCGGACACCGGCTATCGCGCGTACTTTGTCATCAATGATGTTGGCGAGGACCCCATTCCCTATGATGATATTGATTTATCGGGGTACTTCATCCCGTCATGCGAATGCGAATATGAATATGCTTACCCCGTGACGGTTTCGGTTTATGCCGGAAAGGACATTCAGTGTGATAACACGACCGGACTACAGTACTCCTGTTTTCAAGATAATGTATACCTTGGAGGGAATTATCATCTGCCGACCTCTTGTCCGGATACGATCAAGGCGCCATATAGCGCCTGCAGTAAGATATGGAACGTCCTTGCGCGCGTCGATCCCTCGGACCTGTTTCACGAAACGAATGAGGAAAACAACTGCTCGCTGGTCGCCCAGATCGGGTGGGCGCACCATATTAATGGGGAATTGCAGGCCTTTGACTGGAATGCAGGCCTCGGCGTTAGTCGAGGTATCAATGGGGTACCGGTTTATGCGCACGTTTATCCCGGTTCAGGTCCGTATAATTACGAGGCGATTACTCGTCAAAAGGGGTCCAAAGCCGGCTATTTTGAATTCTGGGTGCCCTATAGCGAATTGAGTTCTTATTTTTATGTATCCTCCCTTCTGACTAGGGAATCATTCGCCACCGTATATGATAGCAGCACGGGCGATTTTGCCTATATGGAATCCGGTTATTTTGACGTACCGGCTCAATTCAGTTCGCCGATCATTTTTAAACCATATTCATACAGTCAGGGATTAGACAAAGATACTATTTTCAACACCGGTGCAAACGGGATTTTCGGCATTGAGGATTTCAATTCCTTTATTGCGAGTCGCCTGGGGCATACCTACACGTTGCCATTCATGGAATTCAGCGTCGGATAATACTCCTATAGTTTCGCAGGAAGGGGCGGAATTCCGCTAATCAGGCTTGGTAAAAACATCGATACCAGCCTATATTATGACAGGAGGGTTATGCACGAATTGGCTCATGCCGTACACTACGATATCGTTGAAGAGATGGGCGGAGAAATCCCTGGTTGCGGTATTCACGGTCCGGGGATGTTTCCGGAAGGTGAAATATGCGCCTTTATCGAAGGATTGGCAGGATTCATGCAAACCATCGTGCCAACGACAAACGCATGGACTTTCATAAGTCAGGAATGTAGAAGATCGGATTACGCCTGCTTGGACTCGAACAATATTGAACACAATGACTGGTATACTGCTCCCCGTTAGTGCATAACGGGTCGTAAGAGAGTATCTTGTGGCTGATTTCACAAGCTTCCGACCGAGGCGGAAAGGAGATCAGTCATGAAGCGACGGCAATGGGATTCCAAGAGTAAGGCCAAGATCGTGCTG
>JAAZOE010000291.1 GCA_012797915.1 Candidatus Zixiibacteriota bacterium
ATGGAGTCCCAGACCGGCGAATCGACCGAAGTCAACCCCGGACTCTGATGCTCGGCGGCCACCAGCCGGGTAAACGGAACCGGCGTCGGCGTCGTGCCGCCGTCGCCGCCATCGGAGCCGCATCCGGCCAAAACCACCAATACGGCGGCTGCGGTCATGGATAAAGACAGAAGACGTTTCATACCGGCCTCCCGAATGAGATGGGGAAAGATACTACTAGAAACTACACACGAAGCGCCGGTTTGTCAAGCAGGACAATCAGAGCCGTTTGAGGACAATCAGCGTGAGATCATCCAGCACCGCGTCCTCGGCCGCAAAGGCATTGACGGCATCGATCATCTTGGCGCCGATTGCGGCCGCGGGAAGCTGACGGTAGGTCTTGAGGATATCGATGACCCGCGCCATTTCGAACTGATCCCCGGCGGCGTTGGGGGCCTCGGGCACGCCGTCGGTGTACAGACAGAGCACGTCGCCGGAGGCGATATACAGCGGGCGTTCCTCATAGGTCGTATCGCGCCGAATCCCCATCAGCATCCCCCCCTCCAGCAGCTCCTCGACGCGCCCATCGGCCCGCAGCAATATTCCCGGATTATGGCCGCAGTTGGCGAAGGTGAAGATGGAATTCTTGGCGTCCAGGACGCCATAGATGGCGGTGACGAAATTTTCCGGCTCCAGCGATTCGCACAACAGGTTGTTGACCTTCTGGCAGATGGTACGGATGGCGTAGTTGTTGCGGATTTCGGCGATCAACGAGGCCCGGAAGGAGGCCATGATCAGGGCCGCCGGAATCCCCTTGCCGGAAACATCGGCGATGGTGATGCCGATCTGGTTTTCGACGATCTTGATGAAATCATAATAGTCGCCGCCGACCTCGCCGGAGGAAATGTTGGCTCCCCACAAGTCGTAACCGGAAACCTTGGGCACCGTCCGGGGCAAAAAGGTTTTCTGAATCGCCCGCGCGATCGACAATTGCTCCTCGATCTTCTTCTGCTCCATCAAATACTTGTGGACCCGCGCCCGGTCGATGGAGATGGCCGCCTGCGAGGCGAAGGTGGTCAACAACTCGAGGTCGTCGGCGGAAAAGGCGTTCAATTCGTCGTGCTCGAGATTCAGCACCCCGATCAGCTTGGAATCGGAAAACACCGGCACGACGATTTCGGACCGCGTCTGCGGCCGGGCGTTAATGTACCGGGTGTCCTGCGAGGTGTCCGGCACCAGTTCCGGCTCGCCCGTGCGGGCCACCCAGCCGACAACCCCCTGGCCGATTTTCAAACTCAGATCCGGTTCCAGCAGCTTGTCATACCCGATGGAGGAAATCGACTCGATTGCCCCGGAGGCATGATCGATCAGGTAAATGCCGCCGGCGTCGAAATCGAGGACCTTCTGCAGGGCGACCAGGATATTATGCAACACCTCGTCCAGGGCCAACGGCATCATGATCTGGCGGCTGACTTCGAACAGGGTCTTGCGCTGCAGGGCCTGCTTCTTGACCGACCGGTACAACTGGGCGTTGCTGATGGCCAGGGCGATCTGGTCGGATAATAAATCGAACACATCCAGGTCGGCCGACTCGAACGCGCCGTCCTTCTTGTTGATCGCCTCGACCACCCCGAAGAACCTGCCCCGCAGGGTCAGCGGATAACAGATGATCGACCGCAAAGTCACATTCTGGATTTCCGGGGCGAACCGGGGGTCGGCCTGCGGATCGTTGGTCAGTACCGGCTGGCGATGTTCGGCCACCCAGCCGACAAACCCCTGGCCCATGGCGATGATCATGTGGAACGGTTCCCTGTCGCCGGAATAGAAACGGACCTTGAGGTCCTTCTGGGAGGGATCGTAGCGGTAGACGATGGCCGCCTCGGCGTTGACCGCCTTGGTGACCAGTTGCAGGACGTTCTTCATCACATCCTCGTACTCGAGGGTCGAGTTGAGGATGTGCGAAGCCTCGGCCACCAGAATCAGCTTGTCCGGCGACACCTGCGCGTCGCGGATCTTTTTCAGCAGATCGTCCATAGTAGAGGGAATCTACCAGTCGCCGCCGATTTGTCAATCTCAAACTGCGGGCCGCCGGAAGGCCCTTTCCTTGTTGGGGCGGATACGGGCGACCGCGACGGGCAGCTGATAAAGTCAATAATGGATAATAATAGTCCAATATTAGGCCTGTCGTCCCGTATTACCTGCCGGAGCTTTTGATACGTTCATTACCAAACCGCAAGGAGCGAAACAATGAAAAACGTCGCCGCAGGCGTGTACCTGTTAATCCTCTGTTTGTTCGCGGGCGTGGCCACGGTGTCCGCCGCCCCGCTGGTTCTCAACCACCATGGCCGGCTGCTGGATGCGGCCGATGCCCCGGTGGCCGATGGCGCCCATACCCTCATCTACAGCCTTTTCGCCACCCCCGACGGCGGGTCGCCGCTGTGGAGCGAAACCCGCGAGGTGACGACCCAGGGCGGCCTGTTCACCTGTGATCTGGGCCGGGTCGTGCCTCTCGACCCCTCTCTTCTCACCAACGATTCGCTGTATCTTCAGGTCCAGGTCGCCGGCGAGGCCCCGCTGACCCCCCGCCTGCGCTTGGGGGCCACCCTGCGGGCCGGCGTGTCCGGCGGCGTCCAGGGGGATATCACCACGACTCCCGGATCCCTCTCGATGACCGACCCCCTCGGCCTGCGAACCGTGCATAACTGGGCCGGTGACGCCTCCGCCGGTATCGCCATCGATGAACCGGGCGTCCATTTCGCGCAGATGGTCACCCCCGACAGCCTCGTCTACAGCCAGGGAACCGACAATGTCTCCAGCCGCGTCATGATTCATAAGATTCACCGCGGGGAAGACCTGGCCCTGCGCCAGGCCGTCTACCCCGACAGCACCGTCTTCGATCAGGGCGGCGATTTCGGCACCGCCAGGGTTATTCATCGGGATCTGGCCGCCCGGAACGTTCTGCTGGCGGAACGGGTGTTTACCACCGGTTTCGACTCGGCCTCCATCCGTGAAGAATGCGATGACAACAACAACGCGCGCCTGTCCATCAACACCAAGGGTACCGGCGCCAAGCGGGAAATTCAGATGTCGACCGGCCCCGATGCCGGCATGCTGACTATCGATGATGACTCCGACGGCGATGGCATCCCGGATACCGAAATTTCCCATACCGTCATGCCAGCATCTTCAAGCGTCGCCATCAAAACCAAAGGCACCGGCGCGGACAAGGACCGTTCGTCCATTATCTCCACCACCGGTCTCGACTCGGCCGCGGTCATCAGTTCACACGACAGCGATGACGACGGTATTGAGGATGCGGTGGTCGCCACGAGTGTCGGCGGTATCGCCGGCGGCGTCGTCGCCGGCCGGATTGCCATCAAGACCAAGGGAACCGCGGCCGACGGCAACCGCTCAATGTCCATTACCGCCACCACCAACGGCTTCTCCAGCGCCATTCACCGCAGTGACTATGATGATGACGGTGATGGCGTTCCCGAGCAGGAGGTTTCGCAGACGCTCACTCCCGTATCCTCGAATGTCGCCATCAAAACCAAAGGGACCGCCGCGGATGCAAATCGCGCCATGGTGGTGTCTTCCGGAACCAACGTCGATTCGGCCTCGGCAGTCTGTATCGGCGATCTGGACGGCGACGGCATTCCGGATATGGCG
>JAAZOE010000292.1 GCA_012797915.1 Candidatus Zixiibacteriota bacterium
CCCACGGGGAGCCATACTCCTCCCGGTGTTCTTCCACCATCCGCACGGCCCGTTCCCGGACCTCCCCAGAATACCTGCTTCGTCTTCCCATAACCGTAATCTCTCACATAATTCTCTCTCCGGCAAGCCCGGGGCGGTTCAAACTCGAAAAAATGAACTGCGTTGGCAACAGGGTGCTTGGCAAGCAGTTTTCATATGTGCGATGTGTCTAATATTTTGGGCCGTATGGCAGTTTATACTGCCCAGTATATCTGCATCCACCACGCGGTGGACAGAACTGGCTGCCGAACTTAGTATCGTTTCGCCATTGGTGTGGTTGGGATGGTTTGCCGCGAAGCAGTACGGTTATATCAGCAAGATTCGTGAGGACTACGCATTCAAGGCTGCCGCAGCGATGGCTTATGAAGGCCATAAGAAAGCTGCACGCGAGGTTAATAAGGAATTGGAGTCAGTTCTGCTGGAGATGTCTTTATATAACATGTCACAGAACCCCATTAGGCTATATGGTGACAAAGACATACAAGGCTCGCCTATCCATGAACTGGTTGACAAAGTATTTCAAAAGATTCCTGACATAAAAAAGGCGTCAGTTTCGGTTCCGGCGGGGGGGAAGGCAAAGGTAGAAGTTGAAGCGGAACAACCTGATTAAGGAAAGTGCTTGCATGTAGGAATATTCGGGTGCATCCCAGAGTTCTTGCCCCGAGATGTCTTTAATGGAAAAGGAGGCGTATATGCTCTTAATCCGGGTGATAAGTTATCTGATATCTATCGTGACGTTTTTGATTTGGTTGGCTAGCCTTATTCCTGGCGCCCCCATTCCAATCAATTGCAAGTCCCAAGTTTGCAGAATTGGGACGACCGTGGTTAGCCTTGATATTATTCTTCTGGCTTGCGCCATTTTCTTTTTTCTGGTAGCACGTCTATTACATAGAAGACAATCGGAACGATTGTAACGCGCGTGGTCAATACGTTTTCTGCCAACCAAGAACCTATTTGCTGGATAAGGTTGCTGCCCCGTCCAAACCGGCCGGGTATTATTGCCGCACCGACCTTCGAATCGTAATACTTTACATCTTGATGTAGCCGGCGGGATTGGTGATCTGACCGGTCAAGGCAGAAGCCGCCGCGGTGGCGGGAGAGACATGATACACGTCGCCGTCGCAGGAGGACACATCGGTGTCGAAATAGGTCGTCAAGCCCCGCTCCCCAGCGCTGAGCATCGGGTTGCGACCGGCGGAGGAAAGACCTGCTGGATTGAGAATCGTGGCCCCGGCCTCGGTGAACGCCCGCGCCAAACCCTTTTTCAACATCTCCAGATAGACCGACCGCGACGACGGCTGAATGAACAATCTGGTGTCGGGATTGATCTGTTTCCCCTTGATGATATCGGCGGCGATTTTGAGATCATCGAAATGCCCGCCGGTCAGGCCGCCAAGGAAGATTTGCTGAATCGAAACCCCGGCCAGTTCCTCGACCGGAGTCATCATCCACTCTCCGGAGAGCACGGCGGCCGCCGGTTTCATGGTGTTGACATCGAAGGTGAATTCGGAGGAGTAGGAGGCGTTCCGGTCGGCCGGCACCGGCGTGAACGGCCGTCGGGCGCGGGGGCTGATGTATCGCCTCGTGGCGGCATCGTACGGACAGACCGCCCCGATGGCGCCGGTGTGCAAGGCCAGGCAACAGAGGGTGAACCGTTCCGGAATCGACATCTGGTCGATGGCCGCGCCATAGAATTCGATCATCCGTCCGCGGCATTCCCCGCGGGCCATCAAGGCGGCGATATGGTGGCCGACATCGCGGGCAAAGACGCCGCGCGGCATGCGGCCGGTGACGAGCAGTCGCACCGTCTCCGGCACGGTAACCAATGATTTCCCTTCGGCCCAGACGCCGGCCATCGTCTCGGCCGAAAGCGGCAACGAGACGGCGCCCATCGCGCCGCAGGCGGTGATTTCGGGCCGGTTGCCGACGATCATCTGTCCCGGCAGAATCATTCCGCGTTCCATGGCCGCCTGCAGGCCGTCCCCTTCGCCGGTGTCGAAGAACGCCCTGATTTGCTGGAGACGGACGAAGGTACGGACCGCCTTGAACATCGCCGCCGGATGGCTTCCGCCATCGGCATCGGCGCCATCGAGGGATATGATGATTCGGGCGGGGTTTTTCACATAGGTCGTTTCCAACTCCTGAAACCGCGTCAGGATATCTCCCACCCGGCCGAGACCGAAGGCAACATCCGGTTCGATTTCGTAGGTCTGGCCGACCGCGGCTTCTTTTTGTTCCAGATGGTGGGCCAGGACCTTCTGGATCATGGTTTGGTGGCCGTTTCCCTGGCGTTTGTGGTCGCTCTTCTCGTCGGTAAACAGCTCCAGCGACAACTGCTCCAGTTTCAACGCCGCCGGTTTGCGGATGATTTTATACCGCCGCCGCCAGTTGTAAAAGGCGGCTTTGGACAATCCCAACTCCAGTCCGGCATGGAAATCATCGCCGAACCGGTCCCAGGCGTCCTGGATATCCTTCTCGGAAAACTTGGGGAACGAATACCGGGCGATTCCTTTCTTGCGCCGCCAGTAGGCGACCAATTGCTCGGTCACCTCGCCGCCCAGCACCTCGGCCATCTTCTTGTCGGTGCGGTACAGCTTCTGCAGACGAAGCAATTCGCCTTTGGTCGGTATCCGCCTCGGACTCATAGCCGCGCAAACCCCTCGGCCAGTGTTTGGTAAATCTTTTCCATCGGAATCGAATGCACCCGGGTCCGCCCGATGATCGGCATGAAATTGGAGTCGCCGACCCAGCGGGGGACGATGTGCATATGCAGATGTCCCGGCACCCCGGCCCCGGCCGGACGCCCCAGGTTCATCCCCAGATTGAAGGCGCTCGGCTTAAGCGTCTGCTTCATCACCCGCACCGCCGTCTGTGTCAGCGTCATCAGCGCGGTCGCTTCTTCCTCGGTCAATCGCTCCAATGCGCCGACATGACGATTGGGGACGACCAGCAGGTGACCGCAGTTGTACGGGTATTTATTCAGGAGGACGAAGCCGTGATCGTCGCGATGCAGGACAAGGTTGGCCGGAGTGTTTTTCTTCTGCCGCAGCAGGCGGCAGAAGATGCATCCCTTTTCTTTTTCGCCCAGAATGAATCCGGACCGCCAGGGAGCCCATATCGTTTTGTCCGCCATAGCGGGAAAATAAACCGCGCCGGCGGCTTAGGAAAGGAAAAACTGCGGGGCAAGGCGGATTATTGGCCCGGAACCGCTTCCGCCTCAACAAGATCCAGTTGAATAATATTTGTCGAATTTTCCGGCCGGGCTGTTTCGGTGGCGCAATAGATAACCTGCCGCTCATCGGCCAGGGCTGCAAGCAGCCCGGCGAAGGCATCGCGGCGGGCACGGTCCATCCGGACATCGGCCTGATCGAATACCACCGGCACGGCGAAATCGGATGCCACGCGATCCATTGCCGCCTGCCGCAGGGCCAGATAAACGGCATCGCGGGTGGACGACGACAGATGGTCGCCCAACGGCAGCCATTTGCCGGTCTGGTGGATTTCCAGTTCGAACCGGCCGCCATTTTCGGCCGAGAGACGCAGGTGATCATGACGGCTGTCGGTCAACGTTGCCAGATGACGGGAGGCGTCGTCGTTGAAATCCTGAAAGGTCTGTTCGATGAGGCGGTCGGCAGCCCGGTTGAGCGCCGAACGGGTGATATGGAGGACTTCCAGCTGTTCGGTCAGGTCGCGGTGACGGCGCTTAAGCGTTTCCAGTTCCGCCTCGACCACCGCCTTCTCCTGTTCCAGCGTCGCCAGCGAGGAACACCGTTCGGAAAGGGAGGCGGCCTGGTCGGCATAGGCGTTTCGCCGGACCCGGCAGGCGGTCAGTTCGTCCTTCAGTTCGGCCAGCCGTCCGGCATAGGGGGCAAACACGACCAGCGTCGCCAGTTCCTTATTGGCCAGGGCCACTTCGGTCTCCAGTTGTTCCTTGACGCTGACCAGCCCCGGAATCCCCTTGTTGTCGGAGATCACGGCGATGGTTTCGCGGAGACTCTGAATCTTCAGCTCCAGCGCCTGCCGACGGCCGTCCAGTTCGGCCAGCGCCTTGACCGGATCGGCCGACTTCAGGTCGTAGAAATTATTCAAATCGGCATAGAACGAATTCAGCCGCGCATTAACCTTGCGCAGGTGAGAGGTGGCTTCCTTCTTGCCCCGGATCCGGTAGAGATACATCCCCAGACATCCGGTCCAGATGGCCGCCATGGCCCAGAGGAACATCGACAGCGTCTTACCCATGTCGCCGATCGGAATCGTTCCCAAGGACTGCAAAACATAGACCAGGCAAACCACCGCCAGAAGGCTGCCCGTACCCCAGAAGGCGCGGCCGGTGGCGTTTCGCCGCTCAATGAGAGCATCCATCCGTTGTTTGGCGCTGTCCACCAAACCGGCCAACTCATCGCGGCGGGCGACAATCCGGACCAATTCATCGGCCGGCGGGGCGTTCAAGTGGTTCAGCTCTTTTTCCAGCTTCTCCAGCGTCTCAGCCGTCTGAACCGCCCGGGAATACCCGGTCAGATGCGTCTGCAACCGCTCTTCGAGACCGCCCATCTTCTGGTCCAGATGTTGATACGCTTCGGCCCCGGCAACCAGCCGTTCCAGGCGGCCGATCTCCTCCTCGTTCTGTTTTACCTGTTCCTGGGCCTGCCGGCGTTCCTGACCGGCCCGTTCCAGCGAGCCAAGGCGGTCGTCGCATTCCCCCTTCCGTCGCAGGCATTCCTCGATCCGTTCACCCAGCGTGTCCAGTTCCCGGGGACCATGGGCCCGGGGATTATCCAAGCTTTTTATCTGCTCTTCCAGATAGGCATCGGCCCGTGTCCGGTCGAAGCCGGAAAACAACGGCGTCTCCAGAGCGGCTTTCACCCGCGTCCTCTGGTCTTCCAGAGCATCGGGGTAATCGGACGAAAACGAAAAGACGGCCTCAAACAGCCGCCGGTTGGCGGTCCCGAAATACCGGGTCAGTTTCTCCCGGATCGCCCGGCCTTCGTACATCAGGCCGTCGTTGTCGCTCATGACATCCTGGCCCATGCCGTAATCACGGATCAGCATGAACTCTTTGTCCCCGACGGCAAAGATCAGGGTCAGCCGGAAGGACCCTTCGCCGGTCCAGTTTTTCTGCTCGGCGATGGCCTTTTTGCTGGTGGGACCGTCTTCAAACAAAACGGTATACAAGGCCCGGATAATCGTCGACTTGCCGCTTTCATTCGGGCCGATCAACTGATTCAGGCCCGGCTGGAAGGAGACGGTTCGGTCCCGGAAACAGCCGAAATTCTCCATCCGCAATGACCGGAGTAAGACCCGTCCGTCCATCACAAATCTCCCCGGATCAGGCGAGTGCCGACATCGGCCGCCTTTTCGTATAATCCGGCCCGTTCCGGACTATCGGCCGCTTTGAGGGCATTCAATTCGGCCAGAAATTCGGAGAGCAGAACGGATGATTCGGTCGGTGCGGTTTCGAATCCTTCACCGGCTTCGGGGATTTCGGGAACATCCTGGTTCATCATGAACAGAAACCTCTGGGCAAAAGACGCAACTATCGCGGCCACCTCGGTCGGCTCATTGAAATTATCGGAATAGGTAAAGGCCGTCTTTATAACTTTATGGCAATCGGCCTGCTTTTTGAGGAGATTTCTAACCTCCTGAGGATGATAGATTTTCTGGTCCAAAATTTCGAACGTGACCATCCCGGTCGGAATTTGTTCCACGGCCGCCCGGTGATCGGGGGTCAGGGTTACAAAAGCCGCCGTCCCCGCCGGCGGATCACCGAAGCCAAGCGGTTGGGGGATTCCCGGATAAACGACTGTTGTCCTTCCGATCCGCTCCTGGCGAAACCAGTGCCAATGCCCCAGCGCCAGGTAATCCAGGCCGGACTGCACAATCTCGCGACGGGCGATGGGAAAATCGTAGGCCGTCCTCCCGCCGCCGATCCCCAATGATCCATGAGCGGCCCCGATATGGAATCCCTCGCTTCCCCGGCGATGGAAACCGGCGATGGGGGAAAAGGCCGACCGGTTGGAACGGTTGACCGAAAAGTACAGGAGGAAGTCGGTACCCGGTACGGAGAGGGGCGATTGCCGACAGTCGTTAAGGATGGTTACGTGGGGCAACCCGGCTCCGAAATCATCCCGGGACAGGATGGCCCCCTCGCTGACATAATCATGGGTACCCGGCAGGATATAGATCGGGACGGCTGTATATCGCACCAGGATTTCCCGCGTTTTGGCCACGATGGTTGGAGAAGGAAACCGATTGTCGAAAAGGTCGCCGCAGATAAGCACAAACGCCGCCTCGTGGGAGGCGGCGTGGGCCAGGACATTTTCCAGAGTTTCCCATTGCGCGGCGCGAAGCGTTTCCGCCGCGGCGCCGAACCGGCGGAGGGCGGCGCCGAGATGGAAATCGGCCGCGTGGACGAACGCCGGGGACATTTAGGGCAACAGCTTCTTTTCGATCAGCCCCAACGGTATGGACCCCTCGGCCAGCAGACGGTCATGAAAGGTCCGGAGGTCGAACCGGGATCCCTCGCGGGCGGCCATTTTGTCCCGCAAATCCAGGATGGCCAGTTTGCCCATGAGGTAACTCATCGCCTGTCCCGGGTCCATCGTATACCGAAGCACCTCGGTCTTGATGAAGTTCGTGTCCGAATCCATCGTCTCGGCCATCCAGGCCACCGCCTCATCGTAGGTGAATTGGCCGGTTTGCAGTTTCACGTCGGCGATCGTCCGCGCCGCCCGGAACCGGATGCCCCCCAGGACCCGCAGATAGCGTCCGGGATTGTCCTCGTACAACACCCGATCGTACATCATCTCCTCGCAATACAGCGCCCAGCCCTCGATTAAAAGGTTATTCATCTGCCAGCGTCGGACATCGGATGGGTGCCGGGCGGCTATTTGCAGTTGCAGGTGATGGCCGGGATAAACCTCATGGACCACGCCGCCGCGGAAGCCGCGGTCGTGCATGCTCCGGAAATACCGTTCCTTCTGCTCGTCTGTCAGGCTGTCGGGCACCACCCCGACATAGAAATACCCGACGGCGGCGGTATCGAACGGCCCGGCCGGCTGATAGGCCAGACTGCCGGTCACCCCGCGCATGAATTCGGGCGTCTCGATCACCCGGCATTCGGCGATATCTCCCGGCACCGTCACTATGCCGCTGTCGGCCAGGTACTGTTTGACCTGATTGGTCTCCCAGGCATAATAATCGAGAACATCCCGCTTGATCACGGCCGAGGGGATGAAGACCGGTTTCCGTCGAAAATACCCGGCCGCTTCATATTCGATCTCTTTGGCCTCGTAGGCTTCCTGCGTCCGAGCCAACACCGCCTCGCCGATCCTCAGCAGGGAGTCGGCGTCGAAGCCAAAGAAAAACTCGTGCTGGAGGAGGTAGTCGTAGTACTCCTTGCCGATGGCAAACCCGGTCGGGCTCCCGGCGGGCAGGGAGTTGAGAAACTTCTGGAAATGATCGAATGCCGCCAGCGCCTTATCCCTCGCCGCGTTGATGTCATCCTCGCGATCCGGCAACATCCCGGTCAGCCGTTCCGCGGCGGTGCGATAGAAGGCCACGGCGTTGTCGACGTTGCGACGGGCGTAGTCGAGCCAGATCGGCGGCGGCCCCGTAAGATTCCGCTCCCCCTGTTGCAGGAAGGCCGGCAACGCTTCCATCCGGCCGATGACATCGCGGACCCGGGCGCGCAGAGGAATGCCCTCGTTTTTGAGAATGAAATACAACCCGTTGACGGCGTCGTCGATGTACAGGTTGGGATTGGTTTTATGATATTCCAGTCTGGTCAGCTTCAGGTACCCGATTTCGCAATTGCTCTGGAGCAACCGCAGGTCGGTAGCCATGTCGGCCGGCAACTGGGCCGTTTCCAATGAACGCAGTCGTTGGAGATATTTCTTGAGCTGCTCAGCCTTTTCCTTGACCGTTCCGGGGGAATAGTCGGCGAACCTGGAATCATGGCGGTGAATACCCATCTCGGTGGCGTGCACCGGCCAGAAACTCTGCAGGCTCTCCAGGATTTCCTGCGAGAGCTTGCGAAACTTCTTCTCGTTTTTCGTCTCTCCGGCAACCCCGGCCGATAACCCCACCAAAAGGATTACCATGACGGCTATGAATCGCTTCATGTTTCCTCCGTAATACGGTTGTCGACCCAGTATAGGCCCCCCGGCGCCGGGGTATCAACCTTTTTTTTCGAACCGGGAAACGAGTTCGGTATGCATGGTATGGGGGAACATGTCGAAGGGGGTGACCCGTTCCAGGCGGTACCCGTCCTGGCGCAATCGGGCGGCGTCGCGGGCAAA
>JAAZOE010000293.1 GCA_012797915.1 Candidatus Zixiibacteriota bacterium
GGTATCGATGACGATGCCCTTCATGCCGGGCGGCGCCTTGAGCGAGGCATCGCGCACATCGCCGGCTTTCTCCCCGAAAATGGCCCGCAACAGCCGTTCTTCCGGCGACAGCTCGGTCTCCCCTTTGGGGGTCACCTTGCCGACCAGGATATCGCCGGCCTCGATCTCGGCCCCGATCCGGACGATGCCGTTCTCGTCGAGATTGAGCAGGGCTTCCTCGGACACGTTGGGAATCTCGCGGGTGATTTCTTCCGACCCGCGCTTGGTGTCGCGGACCTGCAGTTCGAATTCCTCGATGTGAATCGAGGTGAAGATGTCATCCACGATCATCCGTTCCGAGAGGATGATGGCATCTTCGAAGTTGTATCCCGACCAGGGCATAAAGGCCACCAGGACGTTCCGTCCGAGAGCCAGTTCCCCGCCGTCGGTTCCCGGACCGTCGGCCAGGACCGCCCCGGCGGAGACCGAGTCGCCGACCTCGACGATCGGCCGCTGATCCAGGCAGGTGTCCTGATTGGACCGTTTGAATTTGGTCAGGAAATAGGTGTCGTCTTCGTAGAATCCCAGCTCATCGGGACGGGCCACCACATTGGGCCGGACCACGATTCTCTGGGCGTCGACATATACGACCTTCCCCGCCCGCCGGGCCAAAATGGTCACGCCGGCGTCGGTCGCGGTCGTCTTTTCCATCCCCGTTCCCACCAGCGGCGTTTCGGGGTTTAGAAGCGGCAGGGCCTGCCGTTGCATGTTCGAGCCCATTAGGGCGCGGTTGGCGTCGTCGTGCTCCAGAAACGGAATCAGGGAAGCCGCCACCGACACCAGCTGACGGGGGGAAACGTCCATATAGTCGATTTTTTCTCTCGGAACGACCGGGTAGTCATCGCGCTGCCGCGCGGTGACCATCGGCTTAACCAGCCGGCCGTGATCATCCAGTTCTTCGTTGGCCTGGGCAATGATATGTCGGTCTTCCTCGTCGGCGGTCAGGAATTCGATATCGCCGGTAAACTTGCCGTCCTTGATCTTGCGATACGGGGTTTCGATGAATCCGTACCGGTTGATTCGGGCATACGTGGCCAGCGAGGCGATGAGACCGATGTTCGGTCCTTCCGGCGTTTCCACCGGACAGAGCCGTCCATAGTGGGTGTGGTGCACGTCGCGGACCTCGAATCCGGCCCGTTCGCGGGTCAGACCGCCGGGGCCGAGGGCCGACAACCGCCGCTTGTGGGTCAGTTCCGACAGGGGGTTGGTCTGGTCCATGAACTGTGACAGCTGCGAAGAACCGAAGAACGTCTCGATGACCGAGGAGACGGTGCGGGCGTTGATCAGCGCCTGCGGCGTCAGCGGATCGCTGTCCTTGAGGCTCATCCGTTCCCGGATGTTGCGGGCCACCCGCGACAGACCGACCGAGAACAGGTTGGAGAGCAGTTCCCCGACCGTTCGCGCCCGGCGGTTGCCCAGATGGTCGATATCGTCGATGAACCCCCGGCCGTTGCGCAGGTCGATCAGGTACTTGATGATGCTGGTGAAATCGTGCTGATGCAACGTGGTGTGATTGAGCGGAATATCCAGCGACAACCGTTGATTGATCATATACCGGCCGACTTCGCCCAAATCGTACCGCTTGGCGTTGAAGAACAGTTTTTCCAGCAATCCTTCGGCCATCTCCAAGGTCGGCGGCTCGCCCGGCCGCAGGAGAGCGTAGATTTTATTGAGAGCTTCCTCCCGGCTGGAGGTGGGGTCCTTGGCCAGGGTGTTGAGGATGACGTGGGCCTCGCGATGCTCGTCGCTTTCGACGATTTTCAGCTTCTTGACCTTGAGGTCGGCCAGCTTGTCCAGGTCCTTGTCGGTGATGACCTCGCCGGCCTTGAGGACGATTTCCCCGGTTTCGGTATCAATGATGGTCTCGGCGGCAAAGCTGTCGACAATCTTCTCGGCTTTCTTGCCCGACAGCGGCACTTCCTTGACCTCATGGAAGAGGCGGATGATTTCCTCGTTGGTGGAATACCCGACCGCCCGCAGGATGGTCGTGGCATGCATCTTCCGCCGGGAATCGATATGGACGTGCATGATGTCGTTGACGTCGATTTCGAACTCGACCCAGCTGCCGCGGTAGGGGATGATCCGGGCGGAAAAAATCTGTTTGCCGTTGGGGTGCACCCCCTCGTCGAAAAAGACCCCCGGCGACCGATGCAGCTGGGAGACGATCACCCGCTCGGAGCCGTTGATGATGAACGTGCCGCGTTCGGTGATCAGCGGCAGTTCCCCGAGGTAGACGTCCTGTTCGATGATGTCCTTGACCCGCTTGTCCTTGCCCTCGCCCTCGCGGATGACGAGGCGGAGGGTCGCTTTCAGGGGAGCGGCGAAGGTCATGTTCCGTTCCTGGCACTCCTCGATGGAATACCGTTTCGTTCCCAGCGCATAGCGGACGAATTCCAGCGTGTGGCTTTCCCGGATATCGGAGATGGGGAAAATCTCCAAAAAGATCTGCTGCAATCCGATCCGCTCCCGTTTTTCCGGCTCGACCGTCGCCTGCAGGAAACTCTCGTAGGACTTCAACTGGACGTCCAGCAGGTTGGGCAGCGCGGTGCCGCTGGGAATGCGGCCGAAATCCTTGCGCACAACGGGCGTTTTTCTGGCCACTGTGGATTACCTCCCCGGGTTTGAAAAACAACAAAAAGACCACCCCTGCTTCGCGGGATCCCCCGCGCGCCTGCGGTGGTGCAAACGTGTGTTCATGCAATACCTGAAAGTCACCGGTTTTCTACTCTGTCTTCGTTCAGACATCGAGAGTCGTTTACGAACCTCAGGTATTCGTCACGCAACGGTCGAACGATCGTACTCCCCCCGTTTGGAAAGCGGAAGCCGACTTCCCGCCCGCGGCGCGGGCGGGAACCGATTACTTGATATCCACCTGGGCGCCGGCTTCCTGGAGCTTGTTCCGGATCGCCTCGGCCTCATCCTTGGAAACGCCTTCCTTGACCATGCTCGGGGCGCCGTCCACCAGTTCCTTGGCTTCCTTCAGCCCGAGATTGGTGATTTCTCTGATCACCTTGATGACCTGAATTTTCTTGTCCCCGGAGGAAATCAACTGCACGGCGAATTCGGTCTTTTCCTCGGCCGCAGCCGCTTCCCCGCCCCCGGCGGGCATGGCCGCAACCGCCACCGGCGCGGCGGCCGTCACTCCGAACTTCTCCTGAAGCGCCTTGGACAGATCGGCCAATTCCAGCACCGTCAGCTTCTCTATCTTCTCGACAAGCTCCGCAATGGTTTTGTTCTGCTCAGACACAGCTAAACCCTTTCGCTAAAACAGTTACGTTGTTATTTGGTTCCCGCCGGCCGGGCCGGGCGTCGAGGCCGTCGGCATATGACCCGTCGTCGGGGACGCGGTCGGAGCCGATGGGCGTCATCATCGGTTTCATGCTCCCTTTTTGGCCATGGCATCGATGGTTCCGATCAGCTCGCGGACGATGCTGTCGAGGGTGCCGACCAGACCGGCGATCGGCCCCTGCACCGCGGCAACCAGCTGCGACAGCAGGATTTCCCGCGGCGGCAGCTTGGCGATCCGTTCGGCCGTGGTTCCGGCAAAGGGCTGGCGGTCGATATAAAACGCCCGTATTTCCGGCTTGTTCTTTTCCTTGTTTTCCTTGTAGGCCTCGTACAGAATCTTGGCCGGGACATTCGGTTCGGTGGAGGAAAAGGCCACCGCCACCGGGCCGGTCAGATATTTTTCCAGTTCGACATAACCGGCTTCGCGGGCCGCGATCCGCAGCAGCGTGTTCTTGGCCACGATATAGGCCACGCCGCTTTCCCGGAGGCTTTTGCGCAGCCGGGTGATCTGCTCCACGTTCAGACCGGCGTAATCGGTGATAAAAATATTGCGGGCCGAGGAGAAGCGCTCCGTCAAGCCGGCAACGAGATCGATCTTGGCTTGTGTAGGCATGGCATCTCCCCTTATTTCTTAAATCCCAGCATGATGGCGTTGAAATCCAGCTTCAGCCCCACGCCCATGGTGGAGCTGATGGCCGCGCTCTTGACATATTGCCCTTTCAGCGAGGCCGGGCGCGAGCGGACCACGGCATCCAAAAAGGCCATTGCGTTTTCCAGCAGGTGGGTTTCATCAAACGATACCTTGCCGATGGCCACCGACAGACCGCCCTGACGATCGACGCGGTATTCGATCTTGCCGGCCTTGAGTTCCTTGACCGTCTTGGCGACGTCCATGGTCACGGTCCCAGACTTGGGGTTGGGCATGAGACCCCGGGGTCCCAGCACCTTCCCCAGTCGGCCGACCTTGCCCATCATATCGGGCGTGGCCACGACCACGTCGAAATCCAGCCACCCCTCCTGAATCTTCTGGACTTCCTCGTCGGCCCCGACGAAATCGGCCCCGGCCTCCTGGGCCTCGCGGGCCTTGTCCCCCTGGGCGAAGACCATGATCCGGACCGTCTTGCCGGTGCCGTGGGGCAAGGCGACCGTGCCGCGCACGATCTGGTCGGCGTGACGGGGATCGACTCCCAATACCAGATTGATGTCGACCGATTCGTCGAACTTGACGAAGTGGTTTTCCTTGATGAACCGGATCGATTCATCCAGCGGGTACAGCTTGAGACGATCGACTTTCTCTCTGACCCGGCGGTATCCTTTGGAACGTTTCACGACCTGTATTCTCCCTAGACACGAGTGATGAATAGGTACGAGCGAATATCTCTTTGTCTATCGTTACGCGACCGTCACGCCCATCGACCGGCAGGTCCCTTCCAGGAGACGGATGGCCGACTCCAGGTTGGCCGCGTTCAGATCGGGCATTTTCAGTTTCGCGATTTCTTCCAGCTGCGCCCGGGTGATGGTGCCGACCTTGGTCCGGTTCGGCTCGCCCGAGCCCTTGCCCAGCCCCAGCGCCTTGCGGATCAACACCGCCGCCGGGGGGGTTTTGGTGATAAAGGTAAAC
>JAAZOE010000294.1 GCA_012797915.1 Candidatus Zixiibacteriota bacterium
GAAATCGACCAGACCATCCAGCGATTCGCCGGCGCCGGCCGTCACCGCACTACCTTGTACCGCCAATCCTGTGATCCGGTTCCTGATGATCACGCCTCGATACCCGTCATCGCTCACCAGCAGGTTGCTGCCGTCGCCGAGGATAACATAGGGAATCCCGGTTCGCCGCGCCAGCGCGACCGCCCGGGAAAGTTCAGCGGTTGTCTTCACCTGAACGAAAAGATCGGCCTCGCCTCCGGTGCGAAAAGTAGTATACGCAGACAGTAAAACGTGACGTTCGACCGGCCCCTTAAAAGACGTGATGAATTGATCGTACCGGGCCTGACTTTCCATGCCAAATCCTTCTCAGTGAAAATAAGCGATCACAGCCAAAAAGCAAGCGGTTTTCCTGTGGCAATGCATATGTAAGTCGTTGCCCGTTTATTGATTACGCATTGGGGGCCGAATCGTCAGGCGGCGAATTCCCCGGGGGTGGTTCGGTCTCGGTCGATGACTGTCCGGGAGTGTCGGGGGCCGGGGTCTTATTCAGTTCGTCGACATAGTTCATCTGCAGGTTGTAGACGGCCGAGTTCAACAACTGCGATTCCTCGGACGACAGATTCCCCTTGGTTTTTTCCTGGAGCATGACCAGCAGATCAATCGACAGCTTGGCTTGCGGCAGATCGCGGTCGATCTTCCCGGTTACCGGTGAGGCTACCTTACCCAACTGCGACCAAGCCGCCGATTGCAGGGAAAACACCAAACTGAGAAAAAGTTCGTTCATTTTCGGAGCATCATCGGACATGGAATTCCTCCCAACCACGAATGCTTTCCGGACGCCGGTTGTTGGTTACGCCACACTGATCAAATCCGCCCGTAAGGTGGAAAAAACTGCCGCATGATTCAACAAAAAGTCCGGACGGCGGCGGGTTTTGCGGTACTCCTCGTACAGCCGCTCCGCCCAAGTCCGGGCCGAGGTGAGAATCGCCTGGTCGGTAACCGGATTGGCCAGCCGGAATTCCGGCAAGCCGTGCTGCCGCGTGCCGAAAAATTCGCCCGGCCCGCGGAGTTCCAAATCGGCTTCCGCAATCTTGAATCCGTCGGTGGTGGCGGCGAAATAATCGAGCCGCCGCCGGGCGATATCGGACAACGGCTGATACGCCACCGCCACCGCCAGCCCCCGCCGGGTCCCCCGTCCGACCCGTCCGCGCATCTGATGCAACTGCGCCAGTCCGAACCGTTCCGCATGCTGGATAATCAGAATGTTGGCATTGGGGATATCGATCCCGACCTCGATCACGGTCGTGGCCACCAACACATCCAGCTCGCCGTCATGAAACCGCCGCAGCGTCTTGTCCCGTTCCCCGGCCTTGATGCGGCCATGGACCAGCCCGATCCGGCGATGGGGCATGAGGTCGGCCGACAGTTCGCGGAATCCCTCTTCCGCCGCCTGCAGATCGATCTTCTCCGATTTTTCCACCAGCGGGAAAATCACGAACGCCTGGTTGCCCTTGCCCAGTTCCTCATCGATGTATTTGTAAATATCCCCCAGGGCCGAGGCAAACCGCCAGACCGTCCGGACCGGCTGCCGTCCCGGAGGCATATCCGGAATGGTCGAGATATCCAGATCGCCGTACAGAGTCATCGCCAGCGTTCGCGGAATCGGCGTGGCGGTCATGACCAGCCGGTCGGGATGGTCCCCCTTGCCTGCCAGACGGCTCCGCTGCATGACCCCGAACCGATGCTGTTCATCGACCACGGCCAGGCGTAAATCGGCAAAGGCGATAGTCTGGCCGACCACCGCATGGGTGCCGAACACCAGCTTGATGTCGCCCGATTCCAGCCCGGCGGCGACTGCCTTCTTCTGCCTGGCCGGAAGCGACCCAATCAGCAACCCGCAGGTGATTCCCGCTTTGGCCAACGCCTCCCGCCAAGTCGCATAATGCTGCCCGGCCAAGATTTCGGTGGGAGCCATCACCGCCGCCTGGCCGCCGTTTTCGATCGCCAGCACCGCCGCCAGGACCGCCACGGCCGTCTTGCCGGAGCCGACATCCCCCTGCAACAGCCGATTCATCGGCTTCGGCGAGGTCATATCATCAATGATTTGATCCAGCGAGTTCTTTTGTCCCGGGGTCAAATGGTACGGCAGGGCGTCGATGACCGAGGTGAACAGCGCCCCCGGCCGCCGGCAGGTGAATTTCTTGTCCCGCTGTTTGAATTTGAATTTCCGTGATTGCAGAAGGAATTGGATATAGAGCAGTTCATCAAATGCCAACCGGCGCCGCGAGGATTCGGCGGTTGCGGCGTCATCGGGGAAATGAATCCGCCTGACCGCCTGGGCCAGATCGGGAAGGTCCTCCGCCTTGATAATCCCCTCCGGAAGGTATTCCACGATCCCGTCGCCGACCGCCTCCAGCGCCGTTTTGATCAGCTTGC
>JAAZOE010000029.1 GCA_012797915.1 Candidatus Zixiibacteriota bacterium
CGGGCCGGTGCCTTTGGTTCCGAACAATGCCGATGCCAACGGCGATTGCGCCATCACCGTCGGTGACATCGTCTGGATTGGTCATTACGTGCTGGGTACTGGTCCGGCGCCCCTGCCGGGCTGCGTGACCCCGCCGCCGGGGCAGGCCGGTGACGGAGTTGACCTTATCTCGGAACTGCAAAATTATCCCAACCCGTTCAACCCGGCGACAACCATCAGCTTCCATCTGGCGTCACCGGCCAATGTCCGCCTGACAGTTTATAACGTCCTTGGCCAACAGGTCGTTGAATTAATAAACGGCAATCTGCAGGCGGGCCCGGTTCAATCGACATGGATGGGGGATGACGCCAAGGGTGGCCCGGTGGCGTCCGGCGTCTATCTGTACAAACTGAACGTCAACGACGTGACGCTCACCAGGAAGATGGTTCTCATGAAATAAATTCCCTTTCACGATCCGGCATGTGCTGGATATCCCCGGCGGTGTCATGCCGCCGGGGATTAATTTGGCGGGCCCATATTCAAAGGCAAAACCCTTTCTCTTACTATCGGGAATAATACCATTGTCGATATGCTTTAACCGATCTATACTTAAGCCGAAGACTCGAGACCGTAGGGGAATCGGATGTCTGCCAATACAGGGTTTATCGGGTTGGGGCATTTGGGACGGGCGATGGCTGGACGGTTGATCGGACAGGGGACCAAACTGACTGTCTGGAACCGGACGCCCGGCCGGGCGGAAGGACTGCGCGCGAAGGCGGCGAAATCCCCTGCCGATCTGGCCGGCCAGTGCGATGTCATCTTCCTGTGTCTTTTCGACAGCGAGGCGGTGCGGGAGGTTTTTACCGGGCCGGAGGGTCTTTTGTCCGGGAACTGCCGAGGGAAAGTAATTGTCGATTGTACCACCAACCATTTCGAGGCCGTTCCGGGATTCTATGGTCTGGCGGCACAGGCGGGGGCGATTTACCTGGAGGCGCCGGTGTTGGGAAGCGTCGTGCCGGCCTCGCAGGGGGAATTGACGATCGTGGCCGGGGGGAACGAAACGGCGTTCGGGCGGGCGCGGTCGCTGTTGGACAAGCTGGCCAAAAACATCTTCTATTTCCCGACTCCGATGACCGCCACGCGGTTGAAGTTGGTCAACAACATGGTGCTGGGGTCGTTCATGGCCACCATTGCCGAGGCCGCGGTTTTGGGGGAGGCCTGCGGCGTGGAGCGGGCGAAGGTGCTGGAGGTTCTGGGGTCGGGAGCGGGAAATTCAGGCGTGTTAAACGCCAAGCGGCAGAAACTGATCGAGGGCGATTTTGCACCGCATTTTTCGGCGGCGGCGATCGCCAAGGATTTGAACTATGCCCAGGAGTTGTCGCGGGCGCTCAACCGACCGTTTCTGATGGCCGGGATGGCCCGGGAGGTATACAGCCTGGTGCAACGTCGGGGGGACGACACCCGCGATCTGTCGGTGGTGTTCGAGGTGTTACAGGGGCTGACAAAATAGCGGCCGGGAGGTTTCCGGCAATGCGGCGGCAACCGCAATCCCGCCAACGGGGACGGGATTGGATACGTAGAAACTTTTTATGACAGAATATGATCGGGTCATGGGAAACAGGAGGATGAAGGTATGGGAATGATCAAAGAATTCCGCGAGTTCGCCGTCAAAGGGAACGTCGTCGACATGGCGGTCGGCATCATCATCGGCGCGGCGTTCGGCACGATCGTGCAGTCGCTGGTGAACGACGTCATCATGCCGCCGATCGGTCTGCTCCTGGGGAACGTCGATTTTTCGAGCCTGTTCGTCGTGCTGCGGGACGGGGCGACGGCGGGGCCGTACGCCACTCCGGCGATCGCCAAGGCGGCC
>JAAZOE010000295.1 GCA_012797915.1 Candidatus Zixiibacteriota bacterium
ACGGATCCCTCGAAATTGGGGAACGGACCCCGCTCAACCGCCAAGTCGCGGGATGCGGCATGCCCTTCATCGTTGATGAATTTCATGACTTTCTCGCCGAGAGAAACGGCTTCCGTCGAGTTGTAGGGAATGCCGAGAAGGATGAGCATATCGGCCCAGCCCATGACCCCCAGGCCGATCTTGCGGTTGCTTTTGGTGTTGACGTCGATTTCCGGCAATGGGTAGCGGTTGGCCTCGATGACGTTGTCGAGGAAATGGACGGCATCGCGGACGGTGGCATCCAGACGGTCCCAGTCGACTTCATAGCGGTACAGCGATCGGGGATTGTCGGGGGCCACGACTGCTTTCAGCATATGGGCCAGGTTGATCGAGCCGAGGTTGCAGCTTTCGTAGGGCAGAAGCGGCTGTTCGCCGCAGGGATTGGTCGATTCGTACAGCCCGACCTTGCGGACGGGATTGCCGTCGTTCATCCGGTCGATGAACATCACCCCCGGCTCGCCGGTGGCGTGGGCGTGCTGAATAATCTGGTCAAACACCTCGCGGGCACGCAGGCGGGAGATGACCCCGTTTTTGACATGCGGCTGGCCGGTGCGGGGATCGATCAGGTCGTACATGGCGTCGTCCTCGACCGCCTTCATGAAGGCGTCGGTGATGGCCACGGAGATGTTGAAATTGGTCAGCTCGGTCAGGTTGTCCTTGCAGGAGATAAACTCGAGGATATCGGGATGGTCAACCCGCAGGATACCCATATTGGCGCCGCGGCGGGTCCCCCCCTGCTTGACCGCCTCGGTGGCGGCGTTGATGACTTTCATAAAAGAGATCGGCCCGGAGGCTACGCCGGAGGTGGAAGCAACCACGGCGTTTTTGGGGCGCAACCGGGAGAAGGCGAACCCGGTGCCGCCGCCCGACTTGTGGATGAGGGCGGTGTTCTTGACCGTGGTGAAGATCGATTCCATGCTGTCGTCGATCGGCAGGACAAAACAGGCCGACAACTGCCCCAGAGGCCGCCCGGCGTTCATCAAGGTCGGCGAATTGGGCATGAAATCGAGATCGGCCATCATCTCATAGAACCGGTCCTCGGTCGTTTTGAGATCATCGGCCGTAGCCCCATAGGTCGTATCCGGCTGGGCGATAGCCTTGGCCACCCGCCGAAACAGCCCTTCCGGGGTTTCAACGACATTCCCTGCGCCGTCTTTGGCCAAATAACGCCGCTCCAGTACCTTTAGGGCGTTTTCCGTCAGAACCGGTTTCTGTGCCTTCACTTCTTCCATGAGTCAACCTCCGCTCCTAATCCTCCGTGATGTTCACACACTGATTGGCCTCATCGATTTCATACTCCCGAAACACGATCGGGGTCTCCCCTTTCACCATCCACGGCATCTCCGGGCAAATCCGGCGGGTTTCCCGGTCTGCCCGCGGGTGGCGGCGGACCGCAAAGATGTGCCGGTATCCCCGAAGATTGGCCGAGATGACGATTTCCAAATGCAGAAGCTTCGCCTCCGCTCCAATGTCCTATATCGTTCGAATTTTCCGCTCCCTTTAATGACCGAGGGGACGACGAAAGCATGGTCGCGGGCGGATACCGGCGAGCCCCCATGATGCGTAAAGCAGCCGGGGTCTGCTCCCGCCCCCAGTGATGTTCCCCGCGAATCACCTTCTTAATCAGTTCCCCGGCATTTGGGGTGACCGCCGGAATAGCCTCCAATCTCTTCATCTCCGCCCCACTCACGATTTCCATGCTCCCCTTCATAATAATATACCCTGGCGGCTCCCGGCGTCGTCACATTTCCATCATTTTGGGGTCTACCGGGCCAGAAACCCCGATTTCCCCTCGCCTTCAATTCCCCAGCCCTAGGGCAAAAATCGCTTGGCCCGAGAACTTTTTGGGTTCGATTTGCCCCTGACAAAACTGTGAAAGAACAAGCCGGGTGATATTTATACGGATCGGAAAAACCAGTCAATATAAAAAGGTCAGATTTTTCGAAAAAAAACACAATACATTGTATCTAAGCAGAAAAATCGACACATTCTATTGTGGACAGCGCTGTTGATAATCTGTGGATAAGTCGTGCGCTGATTCCTAACAATTTGCCCGACAAACAATTAATCTCGCGGGAATCTGGCCTTCCGGAGTTTCCGAAACATCTCCATATATTCCTTGATCATTAATTCCTCCGCCTCGTTTATCCCCTCCATCATCGGCAGACCGATCTTCAAAATGGTCCGCAAGATATCGGCCAGGGTCCGGTCGTATTTTTTGGCCAAGACGACCAGCCGTTCCTTGAGTTCGTAGGTGATAAAAATGTTCACGCAGTGTTCGCCGCGGAGTCTGGACCGCGATCGTCGGCCGGTCTTTCCGGCGAGTGATGATATTTCAGATGGCCGACAATCTGCTGCGGGGTCAGAGTCGGCATCCCGAAGGTTTCGCGCAGAACGGCGATGATTCGTTTCCATGTTTCCTCTTTCCTTTTGGTGTGCAGAAGTCGTTCGATTTCCTGCCGGTCGGAGTGACGGCAGAGCGGGCAATCGGATCGCGGCGGTCCATCCCCGACCTCCCGATGAATGTACCGGGGGCGCAGCCGGGCGATCAACGACCGCACCGCCCGGCGATGCAGCAGAATCAAGCGGCCGGCATCCCGCCCGGTCTCTTGGCCGATTTCCTCGTAGGTGAGCCCCTGGAAATAAAAACGGCGGATGAAAGCGGCCTCATCCTCCGGGATGCCATCCAGCGCCCGGGTGACGGCCAGGATGGCGTCTTGGTTGTAGAATTTCCCGGCTTGGACCGTTTCCGGCCAAGACCGTCCGGGGTCGCCATCCTGGGCGACAACCCAGTCCTGATAGACGAGCTTGCTGAAGCCCATACTCGCTCCTTTATCTACTCCCGCCCGCAGGCAGTATCCGCAAGTGATGGCGACTTGTCTATCAGGTGATTCTTACATCCCATCAATCATGTGGTCATGGCCGCAAGACCCCGCCATAAGTCATCCGGGCGCAGAAAGATAGGCACTTTTCGTCCTGTGGTTGGAGAAAGGAATGTTGTTGACCGAGAAGGGGGGATGCGGCATGTTGAGTCATGTTCGGTCGGTATCATATGATATCACGTACCCCGTCACATGTCGATCCGGCCGGTGGCCGATGACGGACGACCCGAGGATAATCGAGGACCCGGTCGAGCTGTCGCCGCAGCCGTTCGGACTGTTCACTCCGGGGATGGGGACCTATGTCCTGCTGTTCTTCCTGGTCGTGATTTGGTCCGGCTTGGGGCTGGCCTTCATGATCATGGACACCGCCAATCTTGATCTAACGTCCATCGATCCGGTCCTGTTCATTTACCTTCCGACCATGGTGATGCAGTGGTTGATTTTCCTGGCCGTGCTTTTGGCCATTCGGCACGAATCGGGACGATTGTCATCGATCGGCTTCACCCGGCCGAAGCTAGTTCATCTGGCAGCCGCCCTGGCGTTTATGATCCTGTCGAATCTTCTGCTGGCCGGTCTTCAGGCCGGGCTGGAATGGCTCGGTCTGCCGATCAGCTCCGATGTCACCGAATTGGTCAAACAGGCAGGGCAGGCAACTTGGTGGTGGTTGGCGCTATCGATTACGGCGGGTATATGTGAGGAGGCCTGTTTCCGCGGGTATCTGCTTACCCGTCTTCGGGCGGTCATCGGCCGCGGATGGGTCTGGCCGGTGGTAATAGCGACCATCTCATTCGCTGCCGGGCATACCTATCAGGGATGGGGAGGCCTGATCGTGATTTTCGTCTATGGATTGATGTTCTGCGCGTTATTCCTGCTGACCAAATCGCTGTGGCCGGGGATTTTCGCCCATATTATTCAGGATTTCGCGGCGATATTTCTTGTCCACCTGAACGGTTCTTAGCTGGCCAACGGCGGGGGTCCCTGCCGGAAGAGATAATTTACCAGATAAACCGCATCACCGACATTAATGGCTCCGTCGGAATTGATGTCGCCGGCGTAGAGCGGTTTGGGCGATGGCCCGTTCCGGAAGACATACGTGATGATATAAACGGCGTCGCCGATGTTGAGCGCGCCATCGAAATTGGCGTCTCCCCGCGTGAAATACACCGGTTCGAGGGTAACGGCCAAGGTCTGCGCCTGGTTCATGACCACGACGGTATCAACGGAAACATATCCCGGCCGGGAGATTGTAATCGGCTGACTCCCCCCGCCGACGGCCGCCAGCGTGAAGGCCCCGGCCTCATCGGTGACGACCGAATCGCCGGAGGAAAGCAGGGTGACGACCGCCCCTTCCAGATCGGGGTTGCCGTCGCCGGGGGTGACGGTTCCGGTTAAAGCGAACCAGTTGGCCACCTCGACGGTCATCGACGTGACGGCCTCGTTACCGGCCCGGTCATAGGCACGGGCGGAAACGGTATACGTTCCATTGTGGAAGTCGGCCGTGCTCCAGCATCGGGCGGCATCGGCGGCCTCGATGGTTGAATCGCCGTCGGTGTTGGTCAGGTTGAGGAAGAAAACTCTTTGGTCGTAGTCGCCATAACTCCGGCAGACGGTATCCCGCCGAAAGGCGACCTCGACATTGTTTTCCCAGTCCAGGTATCCGGTGAAGCAGAAGGATGTCGTCCAGGGCAGCGAGGAATCTCCCTCCAGGCGGTATTCCACCAGATACGGGGTGAGTTTCCATGCGGGGCTGTTGACCACATCGGAGACGCGGGCAATGATATCGACATCTCCGGATACGGTCGCCCCTTCGGGGAAATAGTCGGCCGTCTGATTGCGGCAGAAGGCGAACGGCTGGATCGTCCGGGCCGGTTCGAACAGCGGGTTGTCGGGATCGGCGATCCCTTCGAGTTCATCCAGCGGATTGCCGATGAAGGTCCAGTCGGAGTTCCAAACGACGCCCGAATGGCGGATTTTCGAAAAATGGAGATGGTGGAATCCGGCGGTCGGCCAGTAGACCAGTTCCCCCAAATACTGCCCCTGCTCCACATAATCGCCTTCGTTGACGGCGATCGTGTTGACATCCAGATGGGCATACAGCCAGCCGTCACATTCATCCGCCCCGGCCGAGTCGCCGATGGCAACCCGCCAGTGCAGATCGGCCGCCGTGGTCAGGACGGCCTTGACATATCCCGCCTTCACCGCATACACCGGTGTCCCGGCCGGGGCCAGGATATCGATACCGGGATGCATATAAGGCATCCCGCCGTAGTGCTGATATTCGGCATAGCTGTTGCCGATGGCGTGATGGGTATCCCCGGCCAGCAGCGGCCAGGGAATCGCCGTCAGGGTGGCGGCGAACAGGCCCAGGGAGGCGGCCAACAGCAGAATGCGAAACGACAGCCGGCGCATGCTTCGCCTCTTCGTTTACTTCATGAGAATCATCTGACGGGTACGGGTGAACCCGTCGCCGACCAGCCGATACAGATACACCCCGGAAGCGACCGGACGACCGTCATCCGCGCGGCCGTCCCAGACGACGGCATGACTGCCAGCCGCCAGGAAGCCGTCGGCCAGCGTCCGCACCCGTTGCCCGGCGATGTTGAACACCTCCAGGCGGGCATACCCGGACGCGGGCAGGTCGAACCGGATGGTGGTCGCGGGATTGAACGGATTGGGATGGTTTTGTTCGAGGGTGAAGGCCGTCGGCAGCTGTTCGGGCTGATCATCGGTGCCTGTCGGCGAATAGAGAATCTGCGAGGCGTAGACCTTCAATCCATTGGCCCGGGCATCCGACCAGACAAAAACGCCTTTGCCGTGGTACCCGGCGGTTGCCGGCGGTTGCGTGTATGACCCGGCGGAGGCATACGCCGGTTGATTGGTTTCCACCGGATTGCCGGAGGCATCGAAGATTTGCCGATACACGGTTTTCTGGCCGGTGCGGTTGTCGAGCCAAGTCACCAAGCAGTACCCTTCCGCGTCGACGCATATCTTGGCCGGTCCGGGAGCGGCCTCGGCATCGTCGGTGATCGCCGTGGTGGTGATGACAGGCGTCCCGGAGGCATTGAGGATAGTCAGGAATAATTCCTTCTGGAGACCGTTGTCGCCATGCCAGACCAGGACGGTATTGCCGGAGCCGTTGATACCGGCATCGAAGCCATCGATGGCATAACCGCCCTGATCGGAAGCGAAGGTGAAGGCGCCGGTAACTACGCCGGAGGTCGAGACCCGCTTGACCTCGACGGCCGGAGATGCGGCGGCGACGTTGAGGTAGGCCACGACGAATCCGCCGGCGCTGTCGGCGGAGACCACCGGGGACTCGCCGAATTGCCCGACGGTGGATGGCCCGATGAGGAAATTGCCGCCGATTTTGGCGCCGGCGGCATCGAATAACTGGCCATAGACAAGGGGATATGACGCGCGGGTGTCGCTCCAGACGACGATGGCGACGCCGCCGGTGGCAATGGCGCAATCGGACTGGTAATGGTTGGCCGTGGGGGAGGCATCATCATCGACCGGTATTTCGTCGGTCATGTCGTAGTTGGCGTAGGAAAACCGGCAATACACGTGCGGGCGATGGGAAGATCCGCGGACGTCGGTCCAGCTGATCACCTGACGGTCCGCGTTCAGCGCGGCCACCGCCGGTTCCGTCTGGATGCCTCCGGCGGCATCGGCGTTGATGCGGCGGTTGCTTCCCAGAAGCGTCCCGCCGACATACACCCGCTGAAGCATGATATCGCCGACGTCGCGGCGCTGATCGACGAACACCACCGTCCAATCGAAACGGCTGAAGGCGGCCACGGCCGGGGCAAAGGCTGGACTGCCGGAAGCATCATCGTTGACTTTGAAATCGCTTTTAACGAAACCGCCGTCGTTATACAGAAGCGCCCCATGAATATCAGCTAATCCGCCGGCCGGTTCGGTCCAGAACACGGCCCAGTTCCCCAGCAGGCTCCCGACCACGGCCGGAGTATTGCGGTCGCCTTCCGTGGCGCCGGAAACGACCGTCGGACTGCCGTCCTCAACGACTCCCGAGGCGAACCGCTGGGCGATAATGCTGTTGCCGGAGCCATACTGCGTCCAGGCGGCCAGGAACCGTCCGCTGGAGCTGAGGCCGAGGCTGGGTTCCCAGTTGGGATACCCGGCCGCTTCATCGGTCAACAAAACGTTGGCGCCGTCGAGCGCCCCGGCGGAGGTCATCCGCTGGATATAGATATTCTGGCCGGAACGGAGATCCACCCAGGCGGCCAGGAAGCCATCGGCGGCAGAATACGCCAGATCGGGGGTATACCGGGCGGAATCACGGGCGGCGACGTCGGAAAGCGGAATCTCCGTACCGTAATCGCCCCCGGCGGCGTTGAAGCGCCGGAAGTACATGTCGGGAATATCGCCGCTGCGATAATCCTCCCAGACAATGGCGAAGTCGCCGTTGGCTCCGTTGGCAATGGCCGGCGACCAATGAGCGGTCGGGTCCAGATCGCTGTTGGCCGCGGTTACCGCGGAGACCGGCGCGCCGTCAGACTGGAAAATCCTGAAAACGATATCATTGGCGGAAGCGTAATTTTCCCACGTGACCACCAGCCGTCCGGAGAGAGCGCAGACGGCGTCGAATTCACCGGCGTACCCGAATTGCGTCGTATCGGAAACGAAGAAGACCGGGGTCAGAACATTGGCCAGCGAATCGAAACGGGCCGCCTGAAGCGTGCCGGAGATATAATCTCTCCAGACCACGAAGAAGTTGCCGTTGGTGTCGGCACAGACGCGCGGATCGTTCAAATCATTATCGCCGCCGATAACCAGGGCCATGTTGCCGCCGAGGGAATTGCCGTTGTGGTCAAACAGCTGGAGGAAGATGGCGGCCGGCCCCTGTCGGTTATCCTCCCAGGCAACGGCCAGACGCCCCCCCTTCAGACCGGCCGCGGAGGCGTTTTCCTGCAGGAAATTGGCGGTCGGCGAAATTTCCGATACCAGCAGGTCGTCGAAATCGGCCGACTTGGCCAGAACCGCCGGGGCGGGAAGGATGGCCGGAACCGCAATCGGTCCACGGGGAAGCCTGGCCGTGTAATCCGGGTGCAGGCCCTTGCGGAACTGGGCCGGATTTGCCTCCGGATTGCGGGGAGCCTCCCCGGCCAAGCCTGTCGAGGCCGCCAAGACCAGCGCGATAACCAGACACGAGACTATTCTTGTAGTCATAGGACTATCCCTATTTTCACGTTCCTGTACTCTTCGCGCAACTGATATGCCGGAGTCGAGACGATTTGCCGCCCGGCCGGAGGCGTTCGGAAGATGCCCATTTCCCGTTGTGCGGCATGGTGTTAGCGAATGTCAAACGGCATCAGTCGCGCCCGTGGCACATTGGCTCTAGAACTGCTGGAAGCTCCCCCATGCAACGTGTTTCATACGTACAGGCAATCTCAAGAGCACAACCCTGTCGTCTGCGCGGTGCGGGTATTCCGCCGGTGAGGTAACATCCTGCCGCCGACAGCAATATACGGAAGTCGCTTGTCTTGTCAAGCACTTAAGACGCAACCGGCGGGCAAAAACGGCGTACTGACAGGGAGAGAGCAACCGTTGACGGATTGGATGCATCTAACCATTGGGTTCGGATGGAACACGGATGGAGATAGGCGACGGCAGTCTGGAGATGGGACGGGCGGAGGCCGCGAGCGGGACGGTTTCCTTCGCCTCCGATTACAGCCTGGCGCGGCAAATCGCCGCCGGCGACCGGGAGGTGTTTCGCCGGGTATACGAAAACAACGTCTCGACGTTGTATAACCTGGCCCGGCGGATGACCGGATCGACCGACGAGGCCGAGGATATCGTCCAGGAGACGTTCATCCGGGCGTACCGGAAGATCGATTTGTTCGGCGGGCGATCGTCCCTGTCCAGTTGGTTATACCGGATATGCATCAACATCGGGTTGGAGCATCTCCGGCGGAAAAAGGGAGCCTATGAGACGCTGGACGACGACAATTGCGGAGCGGTTGAGCCGGAGCAGAAACTGCTGTTGCTCCGGCGACGACTGGAGAAGGCGATAAAACATCTGCCTCACGGGTGTCGGATGGTGTTCGTGCTGCATGACATCGAGGGTTTGAACCACAAGGAGATCGCCGACCGTCTGCAGTTGTCGGAGGGGACGTCGAAGTCGCAGTTGTTCAAGGCCCGGGCGATGTTGCGGAAGATTTTGACCGGACGGGAACATGAAACGGCTGTTTGAACGATATCGGTGCCGGCGGGTCATGCGGATGGTCTCGGCGGGAATGGATGAACCGTTGACTCCCCGTCAACGAAGAACGACGGAAGCCCATCTGGCCCGCTGCGCGGGGTGCCGGACGGAGGCGGCCCTGTATCGCGAGCTCAAAGAGGCGGCCGCGGGGATGGACTATGCTCCGGTCCCGCCCCATATCTGGGAGAGAATCGAACTGACCATCGCCGAGCACCCCTGGGGGGAGGGAACCGGCGCCCGATCGAAAATCGGTTGGGGGACGGTCATCGGTCGGATAATGTTCGGGCAATGGCGCCCGGCAGGGGTGGCGATGGCCGGTCTCATCACCGTTCTGGCGATCCTCATGCCCAGCCAGATTCCGCACGAGTCGCAGGCGCGACCCTTGACCTTCGTCGAGGCAGAGCGGACATCGGCGGCGTATCTGTCGTTTCTGCTGGCGATGGAGGGGGATCGGTTTCCCGCGGAGGTCCAGGATTTCTATCTGAATCAACTCGGGGCGCTGGATCAGCGGATCCGGACGGTCGAGAGCGCCATGCGCCGCTTTCCCGGCAATCACGCCATTCGGCAGCAATTGATCGCCGCCTATCAGCAAAAAATCACCTTGTACAAGCGGCTCCAAACGGTACATTATGGGATCGACCGGGGTATTCCCGGCGGGGACGAGCCATGGCCGGAAGGTCGAGGATTCTATGAATAGGCGTCGCGCACCTCATCGATTGACATTCGGACGGGTTTTTTTCCTGGCAACCATCGTGGTGTGGTCGACGGCTGGTCTCTGGGCGGCTCCCCCGGTCCCCGAACCCCCGGCTCCCTCCGAACCGCCCGGACCGACGATCGATGAGGATGTCCTTCGACTGGGAGAGGATTATCTCGACCTGATGAAAGAGCTGGATGCGGTCCTGACCGATTTCGAGGAGTTTTACCAGGAAACGGAATCGGCCTCCCTGGCCGGCGTCGCCAAATCGGCCGAGGTCCTGCGAAAATCGCTGAAGCAGAACCCGACCATGGCGGGACACGACGAATTGGTCGAGAAGCTTGATGATCTGGTCGACCGGATCGATACGGTCATCGACGAGGCCGATGAAGGGGACTCCCGGATGCGGCGCCGGCACCTTCGGGAATTGGAGGCGTTCTCGGAGGATCTGGAGGATATCCGCGACGAACTGGACAGCGAATTTTCGGAAGAGGAGTTCGTGCAGCTGCTGGACGGCGAGAAGATGGCCAAGATTTTCGAACAGGCGGCCCGTCAGGCGGAAAAGGCGATGCAGATGTACCTCGTGCAGCAACAGAATCTCGATTCACAGTTGCTGATACTTCCGCCGGGCACGCCGGCGCCGGCCATCGGCAGAATCGGCGCCGCCAGCCGGGCCAAGCGGGATTACTTCATCGTCAAATCGCGGGCCGATTATGACGATTCGCTGACGCAAACGGCCTCCCTGACGGTCCCCAACCGTGACGCCATGATCGATCTGCGGAACGACATCGGCGGGATCAATGTCCGCACCTGGAACCGATCGGAGGTATCGGCCCGGCTGATTATCGGCTTTGCCAGCGGGTCCAGCTCCAGTCGGGAAATGGCCCAGGGGATCCATTTGCAGGCCTCCAGCGACGGGGCTGGGCTGTTGATCACCGTCGAATACCCCGAGGACAGGGACGAGACCGCGGGGATTGTCGGATCGCACCTGGAGGTGACGGTTCCGGCGGACAATCCGATCAAGATGAAGAATTCCTTCGGCGCCGCGGCGGTTGCCGATCTGCACAATAGTCTGGCGGTCGCCAATAACTTCGGTTCGGTGGAAGTCAAACGCGTCACCGGCGAGGTCACCATCGCCAGCTCCACCGGCGGGATCTATGTCGAGGAGGTGACCGGGAAACTGACCGCCACCAATTCCTTTGGCGACGTGGAAGTGGTCGGGGCCAATGGTCTCGTCACGCTGACCAACAGCTATGCCACGGTCTCGATCCGCAACTCCTCGGGCGAATTGACCATCGCCAATTCCGGCGCGGTGGCGGTGGCCGGGCACAAGGGGAATCTGGCGGTCGAATCGAGCAACGGCGAGGTGGAGATTTCGCTGGTCACCGGCAACGTCACGGCCTCCAATTCATTCGGCGGGATGCAAATTGAGGTGGTCAGCGGCGAGGTGACGGCCGAAAATTCCAGCGCCGCGCTGGAGATCGCCGATGTCGGCGGGCCGGTACGGGCGACTAATCGGTTCGGGTCGATTGAAATCAGCGACGCCAAAGCCTCCGTCCGCGCGGAATCCTCCAACAGCGACATCACCGTCGTCCGGACCGGCGGCGACGTCATCGTGGTCAATCGCTTCGGCAAGGTGACGGTACAAAGCTCGCGTGGCAGGGTCCAGATCGACAACACGAATGCGGTCGTGGAAATCTCCGACATTCAGGGAGGGGCCGTCATCACCAATCAATTCGCCCCGGTCGTGATCGACAAGGTCACCGGGCCGGTCGAGGTCGACAACCGGAATGCCTCGGTCGATCTGGCCGATATCGGCGGGGCGGTGACCGTGCGGACCTCCTTCGGCGAGGTCTCCGGCGAAAACCTGGGCGGCCCGTTTATCATCGACAACACCAACGGCTCGGTGGAATTATCGCGGTTGACGGGAATTGCCAAAGACAGCCGGATTCGGGCGACCTCAGGGGACATCACCATTGAACTGCCGTCGGCGAAAGGTTTCAACGTCGATGCCAGCACCTCCTGGGGCAGGATTGAAACGGATTTGCCGATGAAGATATCCTCGGGGGGCAACACGATGTCGGGGGTGTACACGGCCGGCAGCGGGTATCCGACGCTGACGCTGAAGGGCGAGAACGCCTCGATCATCATCTCCACGAAACCATGAGGGGACGTAACCGGCCTCCGGGTGCCAACTTTCCTTTGTCCGCCTACAAACATCCATTTTGCGGAACTGAACCACCCTTGAATACAAAATTGATAATGTAAACCGCATCACCAACATTAATTTTCCCGTCGCCATTAACCTCACCGACACAAAGCTCCGGGGACGGCGGCGGTCCGCTACGGAAAATATAATTGAGCAGATAGACGGCATCCCCGATATTTACAGTACCGTCGTTATTGACATCGCCGGGAATATATGTTCCCGTCGGGTTGTATTCGTGATACACCCAAGCGCCTTTGGTTACATTATTGGAGGGAGCCCCGGTTTCCGCGTCGGTATATGTACAGGTATCCCAAATACTGATGTAGTAGTATCCTGATGGAACCTGAACATTAGAATCGTCGGCGCCATCCCATATAAAACAATTTTCGCCGGAGTTTTGCAGACCATGGAAAAGGGTTCTAATAAACTGGTTCTGGAGATTCATGATTTTGACAATTGTGATTGACGGATCAACCAATACATAATGGATGTACTGCCACCGTTCATTGGGAGACGAGGTGACGTAATAATCCACCACGTCCGTGCCAATGGAATAATATTGCCCGCCGGTGGAATCCGTCCATGCTTCGCCGATGAAGACGTTTCC
>JAAZOE010000296.1 GCA_012797915.1 Candidatus Zixiibacteriota bacterium
CCTTGATAAAGTTGGCCTGCCGGAGGGCCAGGTCGGACCCCCGGGTGCCGATGATGATGCTTTTCACTTAGGCTCCTTTGCGGAGGGCTGTCCAATGATGCTGGTGGACCACGTCGGCCGGCGTTTCCTCCGCCCGGGCATCGTGACCGATTTGCGAAGCGATCCGCTCGGCCATGGCCCGCGCCGGAAGGAAGCTGGAATAGCTGACCAGTTTGTCCACCCAATAGGTGATGATCGCCCGGTCCTCTGAATTCAAATGCCCCAGACGGGTCTCGAACAGGCGGGCCAGCCCCCTGTCGGCGAAATCCTTCGATTCATCGTACGCCAGGGTGAATACCGGCCGCAACTCCTCTTCGATCTTTCCCTTATGATAGCTGATCACCGCGTCGGCCACGATCTCGCTGGCCTTGTCGACGTCGCGGAACCGTTGCCGGCGATTCTGATCGGCAATCTGCTTCAGGTCGGAAATATTGTATATATCGATGCCGTTTTCAACATCCTTTTGCAGCGAAACATCCCGAGGGATGGCCAAATCGATGAACAGCAGGCGGGGATTTTTCCCGGCCAGTCGACGGCTGGACTCGGCGGTGAATATCGGCTCCGCGCTGGCGGTCGCGCTGGCGATAATCCGCACCACCGGCGGCTCGGCCAAAAACGTCTCCAGCGCCATCGCCTTCCCGCCGAACTGAGACGCCAGCTTCTCCGCCTTCTCAACCGTGCGATTGACAAACAGCAGATCGGTCTCGTGACGGTCGACTAAAAACTTGGCCAGCTTGTTGCTCATCTCCCCCACGCCGACCAGCGCCACCGGAACCGACCCTTCCACCTGAATCACCTCCCCCACCAGCGACGTCACCAGCGATATCATCGACACCGACTTCTTCCCCAGATCGGTGTCGGTGCGAACCTTCTTGGCCACCTTGAAGGCCTGCTGGAAAATGCGGGAAAGCTTATCGCCGGCCAAGCCGTTATCGGAAGCGAAGGCGAATGCCTCTTTCATCTGCCCCAGAATCTGGGCCTCGCCGATGACCATCGAATCGAGCGCCGAGGCTACTGTGAAGATATGCCGGACCGCCTCAAGACCGGACCGGGTCGAAAAATCGTCAGGCGAAAAAGGGACCTCCCGGTTATCGCGGAAAAAGAAATCCAGGATTCGATTCCGAACATCGGTAATATGAGCGGTATCGGCCGTCGTGAAAATGAATTCAACCCGGTTACAGGTGGCCAGATACACCAGCTCCGACAGATCAGCGGCGTGTTTGAGGGCGGCAAGCCCCGCAACCCGTTCCTCCGGGGCTATTGTCAATTGTTCCAACAGGTTAAGATTCTGCGAGTGAACCGAAACTCCGACAATTCCCAGACTTTCCATGCTTCCTATTCCTGCCTTTTCGCCTGTCTTCTCGAACCCATGTAACGTTAGTGAACGATCACTGTTCCTATTTTAGCGACAATTTATATCCCATTTTGTGTCGGTTGTCACAAAATTGTCATGGAAATCGTGTTTTTGAAGATTTTCGGGATAAAATCGGCCGGTCAATTCGGTTTTCGAGGGTGACCAGTACCAAGGTGATGGAACATTACCAGGAGCCGACACGTCCGGATCGTCCACTCCGATTCCCGTAAGGGACCTCCCCCCGGATATGCCGATTGACTTCGATTTAAAGACTGTGGTATTATTTCGGCATCATGTTAACATCTGCGTGGAGGCATTATGAAAAAACTGGCGTTCATCTTTGGAATGATTCTGCTTTTGTGCGTGACGGCGCATGCGCAAAAACCGATTCCCGGCGTGACCGGCATGGGTTTCAAACTCGGCCTGGCCATCACCAGCATCAACACGGACTATAACGAATTGGATGACTTCCTCGATAGCCGGGACGCGTTCATGGGCGGCGCCTATCTGACCTATAGCTTCAGCCCGCAGCTGGCCATCCAGCCGGAAATCTACTATGTATCCAAAGGGGCGGCGAAGGACTTCTTCCTCTTCGACGCCCATTGGGCCATCGATTACCTGGAAGTCCCCGTCCTGCTCAAATTCGATATCATGCCGCAGGGCCCGGCCCATCCGAATCTCTTCGCCGGACCGGCCCTGGGTGTCATGTTAAGTTCCGAGATTGCCGCCCTGGATGAATCGATTGATGTCGCCGACGGTATGAAAACCATCGACTACAGTCTCGTCTTCGGCGGCGGCGTGGATTACAAGCGCTTCGTGTTCGACATCCGCTACACCCTCGGCCTGGCCAACGTGATCGACGCCGAAAAAGTAAATGACATTACCGGGGCCGAACCCGATGACTATTTCTATCTCGAGGGAGACCCGTCGGTGAAGAACAACACCATCGCCATCTTGATCGGCGTCAAGTTCTAACCCGTTATCCGGTAACCCGCCCCGGCGATCCCGATGTGGGCCGCAGACCTGCCCACCCCCCGGAGGGTATCCGGTCGAAATCAAGGCCGGCCCGGCGCTCATCCGCATCTACCCAGAATCTACACAAAATCTACGTAAAGAAACTACTTATTCGGGCGATACTATGACTGGTGCCGTATTAAGATATCCAGACTATGAAAGAGCACATTCGCCAGAGACTCTTCGAGCAGATGGGGTCGTCCATTGCCATGCCCGACCGCCCACGCCCGATTGCCCGAAAACAGGCCCGGCCGGCTCAGGCCACCAGCGCCATCCTGGTCATTGATGACGAACCCTCCTGCCTCGAATTCACCACCACCGTCCTGCAAAGCAACGGCTACAATATCCTGGCCGCGCAATCGGTGGCCGAGGGCAAGGCCCTGTTGCAGGCCAATCCCGGAGTGACCCTGATCATCACCGACCTGAAAATGCCTCGCGAAGACGGCTTCTCCCTGCTGGCCTACCTCCGCGACACTTTTCGCTTCAGCCATATTCCGACCATCGTCCTGACCTGTTGTACCGACCAGAATATCATCTTGCGGGCGATCGGCTTGGGGGCCCGTGAGTATCTTATCAAACCGTTCACTGCCGATCTTCTCCTGACCCGCGTCCGACGGCTCTACGACAAGACCAAGGGGAATATCCTGCTGATCACCGACAACGAACAGACCGTCGTCATCCTGAAACGGACGTTGATCGGCGATGGCTTCCGCGTTTCGGCCGCCTGCGCCGACGCCGAAATCCGGGAACTGCTTACGCGGGAGCCGTTCGATGTCGCCGTCTGCGAGTTGATTCTGGAGGACAGAACCGGGCTGGACCTGTTGATCGGCGTCCGGGACGATGGTTACTTCCTGCCGTTCCTGTTTATCGCCGACTCATTGATCAAGCTGTCCGATGAGGATATCCGGTCGGCCGGCGGGTTCGGATTGGTCAAGAAGCCGTTCAACAACAATGATGTCCTGCGGGCCGTCACCGCCGCCATCACCCGCTCCCGCCACACCTGATTTTTATGGCCGATTCCGCTACTCGTCAGTCGGGTACCCCACCCGCCACGCCGGGCTGTGGGATCCCTTTGATCCCGCCAGGCGCCCCGCCGCTTGCGGTGGGATGAGTCGCTCCCCGGCATCTGATCGACCGCATGCAGGGTGTTGGTCGGGTTCCGATCCGCCTGTGGCGGAGAGAAACCCGACATAACCCGCATACTAACGCCACGGGGTATGATTTTATGGTAGGGGCGTGCGGCTGCACGCCCGGCAACTACCTTTCAATTGCACTACATCAGAACCCGAACGCCGCCCGGACGACAAACCCGATCCCCCCGAAATTCTTCGTCTCATCGTCGTTCACCTTCACCGGGACATACCGATACGACAGCCCCGCCTCGACCCGGTGACTGAACGTATACCCCACCATCCCTCCGAACGCGATGCCTCCGGATGAAACTTTGGGCGCTTCCAGGTCCGACGACGCCGAGACCAGACTCAGATCAGCCTCGACAAACGGGGTCGTCACCTTCGGCATCAGATCATACTTGGCCGTAACCCCCGGCAGAAGAATAATGGTCGCCTCTTTCGAATTCAGGTCCGAGTAGGCGAAGACGCTTTCGTACTCGATGAACTTGACCAGCGCCCCCACCCGCGGACCGAGATACACCCTCGGAGCGACCTTGGTGACAAACGCCAGATCGATATAGACCCAGCCGCCCATGCCGGAGATCTCCCAATCGGGATTGCTTTCCTCGACCGCGTCCTTATAGGCCGAACCGAAAGTGACCCCGACCCCCAGGTCGATATAGTTGTTCTTGATCGTCCCGGTTGTGGAGACGGCTTGGTTGCTTGCTTCCTGGGCCGGGGCAATCGACGACAACATCAATATTCCGGCGATGCACAGACAAACCAGGGTTGTCAGTTTCTTGGCCATGTTCTCATCCTTTCCTTACGTGCCGTTTTCCCGCAATGGTGCTCTTCAACGGATAATTGCCTGTTTATCCGAATTCGATTGGGGCGTTTGTATGGAATCCTGTCCTAGATGCAAGTTGAAATCCCGATCATCGTCATCGCCCGTCTCACCGCCGTCAGCATGACGCGACCATCTCAATGTATCCGGGTACACTTTGACTGCCGTCCCTCCCTACAGTGACACTCCCCCGCGGGGGAATTTACACCTATTGCATATCTACAACGACGATTATCGCCTTCAACCGGCTCTTAGACTCGAATTCCGTCTTAAATACTTACCTATTTTACAATATGGGGAAAAGTTTGTCAAGTCCCCGCTTCCCAATCCTCCATCGATACCCCCATAGCGAATTTTAATATGATAGGCGATGGGATTTATCAGGTATTGAGGCAAGGCCATTGAGATTTGCGCTTGACAGTTTATTCGCCGGAGGCCTCATTACGGTTGCCTCCCCCAGGTATTTGTCTTGGAGATATTTATGCTTTGGCTGGTATCGGGAGATGGAAAGGAGCGAGACAATGGCGCTGAGACTCTATTTGATCGTCTCGGGATTGGCTTTCCTGATGGTCAGTATATTACACTTGTGCAGACTTCTGTTTCAATTGCCGATCACGGTCGGCACTGTGGTGATTCCCCAGTGGTTGTCCTATTTCGGATTTCCGGCGGCGCTGGGATATGCCCTCTGGGCCGCGTGGCTGTTCTTTTCGAAACCGGGTCATCCAAAACAAGTTGTCAGTTGAAATTGAGCCGTAGGTCAGGTGCCCTGTGCACCTGACTACTTTTCTGTTCCCCCAATCCATACCCCGCCGGGTGGCCCACGTTTTCGTACGTGGGGAAATGGATGCCAATACCATTCATGTCAAACTGATCACAGTTCCGTTATCCCAGGTCTAAAGACTTGGGCCACCCAGCCTAAGGCCGTCGCCCACCCGCGATTCGCATATAGAGATGTTGAATTTCGTTAGCCAGAATTTTCTTACCCTTGAATGGGCCGGGCGGCCATATGTCATACCTCAGTTTCACAATCGATTCTTGTACTGCTTGTTGAAAATTGCCCCTCCGAGGGTCGACCATAATCGACACGGCCTTTTCCATTGACACCGCGACATCCTTGCTGGAATATAGCCACAGTAGAGCCAGAGCCGTATTGAATTCCTTATCATCTGCATTCCCTTGCAGGTTATAGGCTGCACTGATAATAGGCGGCAATATCTCTTTATACGCTTTCAATTTGTTCTCACGAAAGAACTTCAGTGTCCCCAAATAATAGCCTATTAACGCGGTCGCAAATGCGACGAGAATGGTAATGATTATATTGCTCATGGTATATTCCTTCTTAGCAAACTTGGCCTGATGGCCCACTCCGCCCCAAGCGTAGTGGGTTCCCGCTTTCCTCTCTCTTCCTGCAAAAATACTAAATATGAAACTCCACAATATCCCCGTCACTCAACACGAACGTCTTCTGCACCCGCTGGCCGGGGAACTTGCCCGCCCCCCAAATCTTGGCAAACTGCAACTTGTAGGCGAAATCCTTGTGCAAATGAAGCGCCGCCTGCTCCACCGTCGAGCCCGGCTTCAATATGATCGGATCGTTAAAATCCGCCTCGTGCCCGATCTGCTTGGTGAATACGCGAATAATATGCAGGCCGTCGAATATGGCTTTGCGAAACGCCGCCATCGAATCATCATCCAGTATCGACGTCCCCACGATCGGGTAATCAGGATACCGGCTTTTCAGCCTCTCGAACCGCGCTTCCCAGCCGTCCTCGAAAATTTTATGCGCGACCAGCATCGTCCGCTTGAACGCCAGCCCCACGTTCTCCATCGCCTCCGGATCATGCGGCTGGTTGGTTAGCACCACCCGGCGTTCCTTCAGTTTATCGATCACGTATTGAATCTTGTCGACGCAGTCGTCTTCATCCACCCCCGCCACCAGGCAGACCAGATCGGCGTTGCGGATGATCCCCAGCAGATAGGTCTCGAACTGCTCCGGCGAAATCGGCGGCGTGTCGATCAACTGAATCCGGATCGTCTCGTACGGCATCATCCCGGGAGTGACCTCCCGGGTGGTGTAGGGGAAATCGGCCACCAGCGGTCTGGCATGGGTCACCGCCCCGATGATCGACGACTTGCCGGTGTTGGGCGGCCCGATCAGCACGACCTGCCCCGCCCCCTCCCGCTCGACATGGTCGGCCTGCTCGACCCGCGCCGGCCCGCCCCCTTTTTTGGCCCCGCCGGCCAGTTCTTTCTTGAGCTGGGAGATTTTGGCCTTCATCTCGGCCTGAAGCTTGTCCGTCCCCTTATGCTTGGGCATCATGGCGAACAGCTCCTGGGCCATGCGGAGCTTTTCGGCCGTGTCCTTTTCGGCGCGAAATTGCCGTTCCAGCTCGTAATATTGAGGCGGCAGATTGGCCGGCATCGGGAGTTCCTCCGGCAGACAAGATACTGCCTGCCCCCCGATTCGTCAATAAATGAACGACCTCGTAGGGGTTTCCCGGCCGATACAGACATATACTCCACCACTCGATCGAGAGGCGCTGTCACCCTGAGCGGAGCGAAGGGTCTCGGCCTGCCCCAGACGCGAGATTCTTCGCTTCGCTCAGAATGACTTGACCTGCCCGAAAGGATGGTTCACCGATAGACCCTTAAAAACCGCCAAAAAATGGCTTGACAAGGCCCGGATTTGGGTTATAATGCCAATCTGATTTAGATAAGGATGTGATAAAATGGCCAAAGCGTGTGCAATCTGCGGTAAGAAGCCCTCGACCGGACACTCCGTGTCGCACGCTCAAAACCGCACCAAACGGCGCTGGAATCCCAACCTCCAGCGGGTTCACGCCCGAATCAACGGCGTGCCGCAAAAAGTGCGGGTCTGTACCTCCTGCCTCAAGGCGGGCAAGGTCACCAAAAAGGCCCAGAAGCGCTCACAGTAAGTCACCAACCCCCTGTCAATAGAACCGCCGTCCCGGCCCGGCCGGAACGGCGGTTTTCTCATAGTGGGGGCTTATTCCACCGTCATTTGCTCTAATCGCCGAACAACACCGAGATGATCGCCCGGCGGTTCATCCCGGAATGGAACAACCTGGCGATCTCCGCCTTCATGAGAAGCTCCTGGCGGACCATATCGGCGACATCCTGGGCGGTATCGGACCCGCGGATCGATTCCTCGGAGGCGGTTAAATTCGCCTCGGTCACCTCCAGCGTCGCCAGCCGGGCCTCCAATTCATACTTCTGTATCGCTCCGATTTCGACCTGGGCGGCATACAGATCCGTCTCCGCCTGATCGAGGACCCCGACGCTGTTCCGCGCCGCCTCCGAACTCGAGATATCGACCCCGGCCAACGGCGACAAAGTTGCCAGCGACCCCTCGGAACCACCGAAAAAGACTGCCCCATTATATGATGCGGTCGTGACTAGATGGTTATACCGCTCCGCGGCGGCGGCAATCGCGTTCTGTAAAATATCCCGCGCGCTGTCGCCGGTGGTAACGTCAGCCGCCGCCTCCACCATCACCCGCAGGCTGCGCAGTTGCAGCCGAAGCTCTCCCAGGACCGATTCGGCCGTCTCATACTTGCGGATCATCATGGTGGTGTTCTCGATTTCCTGATTCAGCGAGGCAATCCGGGATCGAAGTTGCTCTGAAATGACCAGGGCGGCCGGGTCGTCTGAGGCCCGGTTAATCCTCCAACCCGATGACAGCCGCTCCATACTCTTCAGTAACTCTTCGTGCGACATGTTCAGATGCCGCACCGAATCCGATCCCTCGGACTGGTTGGTGATTCGATTCGGCATACGAACTCCTTTTCTACGATAAAGAGGTGATGCAAAAGCTCTGCCACCCCTCACGAAAGACGTTATGTATATATTGGATAATTAGTTAGGGCGTTCGAGTGGGTGGCGCGCTTGTGCTCCTCGAGGTGATTTACGCCGAAACGCCCTATACCCTGACGGGTTATTCCCATAGGTAGTGAGACTATGACTGGGGATTTGCCGTCCCGGCGGGGGAATCCGGAAAAAGAGTCCGATTCCGGTTAGCGGATTAATATCAGTCGCTGGGTCGCCACCGACCCTTCCCCGGCGAGACGGCAGAAATAGACGCCGCTGGCCAGCTCCCGGCCCCGGTCATCCCGGCCGTCCCAGACGGCCTGATGTTCCCCGGCCGCCATCGTTTCCGCCGCCAGCGTCCGCTGTTTCCGGCCCAGAATATCATAGATCGTCAACTCGATAAGGCCGGATTGAGGCAGATAGAACGGAATAACCGTTTCGGGATTGAACGGGTTCGGCCGGCAGGGGCCGAGGGTGAACCGGCCGGGCACCGGAGGGGAATCATCCGCCGCGGGCAGCTGAATATAATCGACCGCCTCCCAGTAGGTCCCCGAATAGAGCGCATAATACAACCCCGCCGCGGTGCCAACCCACAGACGCCCGTCATCGGTCAAGGCCGCCGAATAGACCGGGGTGGCCGGTGGAATCTTTCCGGCGCTGATATTGACGAACGTATTCCCGCCGTCGCTCGAAAACCAGAGGCCGGAATCGGCGGCGGCAAAAACATCCCCCTGGTTGAAAAGGAGATTCCACACCCGTTGGCCGGTCAGCGCTTTCCGCCAGGTCCGGCCCGTATCGTCGGATACAGCCAGGCCCGATACCTCCCCCGGCGTAAACGTCGTCCAAGCCGCAGCCCACACTTGCCGGATCCCGCTGCTATCGCGGAAAGCCAGGGCCGCGATCTTGTTGGCGGTGGGACCCTCCTCGTCGCCGGTGCAGCGCAATGTGGTCCACGACGTCCCGCCGTCCAGCGATCGATTCAACCCATCCTGCGAACCGGCCCAGATGACCGCCCCATCGACGGCCACGGAGAATACCCGCTGGTTGAGACGTTCCCGGGGGTTGAGAAAGGGAACCGTGTCCGGTAACACCAACTGCCAGGTGGAGCCGCCGTCGTCCGACCGCTGCAACGATTTCCACCAGTTGGCGGTCCAGATGACGTTGTCGGCGGCGGTGATATCATAGATGATATTCCCGGGATCCTCCGGCCAGGGGGCCTGATGATACTGCCAGACGGTATGATCCAGCGCCCCGCTATAGAGACCGCCGTTGATGTAATACTCGACGCCGCCATTGATGACCGGGTAATAGGTGGCGGTCCAGACGGTATCGGCGACAAAGGCGATGGCGGAAACCCGTCCGGGACCGAAGCCGGTGGCGGTATCATCGCGGCGCCAGGTCCTGCCGTAATCGGACGAGAAATAGATCCCGTCATGCCATCCGACCCAGATGGAACCGCCCCGGGAGGCGACGTCGTAGATGGCCTCGGTATCGGCGGCCGCCTCATCGAGGCCGACGACCAAGGCCTCTCCGCCGGTCACAAGACCGATACTCAGGACCGCTGCTACAATCGCGAATTTCGACATTCCCGCCATCCTTGCCGTTTAGGATCAGGACGGTTACCCCGGGGGGCGCGTTTAATCACCACTAGACGTACGGTCGACGAGGAAATAGGATACAAGAATTCCGGCCTGGGAACAGCCAAAAAAAAGCCCGCCTTGCGGCGGGCTTTTTCGGGGTGTGACGATCGTTAAAAGGCAAAACCGACCGAAAAACGATGGACTGATTCCAACCGTCCAAAATCGGACCAGGCATAATCGAGCACCAGGGTCGTTTGCTCGCCGACGCGCGACCGCAGGCCGGCGCCGAGGGTCAAACCCTGCTCGTCGTAGTTCAACTTGTAACCGCTGCGCAGGAAATACTTCTGCTGGTAGGCATACTCCGACCCGATCGACAACTGCTGGTCGTTGTCGTTGGGATGCTTGGCTTCCACCGCCAGGGTCCAGCGGTTGTCGAGATCGGTGACCAGGTCGTAGGCCGCCCCCAGACGGAACGTCAGGGGCAGGTCATACCCGTCCACCTCGACCGATCCGTTGGGCACCGAGCCGCTTTCCTGATCGAGAGACTGGATCAGGTCCGGGCCGGAGAATTTCATTTCCGGCCCCATGTTGGCGATGTTCATGCCGATCCGCAGCGACCGGAATCCGGTATGCAGCTGGGTGCCGAAATCGAAAGCCAGACCGCCGGCCGATTCATTGTAGATTTTCTCATAGACATACTTGATGGACACGCCGAACGCCAGCCGCGTCGTCAGGTTGCGGCCGAACCCGGCGGCCAGGGCGAAACTGGAACACCCGAATGTCTCGCCGGTCCCCTCCGGTTCATCGACGGTTGTGATTTCCATATCCCCCATGGTCAGCAGGGTCGCCGAAAATCCCAGGACGCCGTAGTCCCCGACCTGGGTGGCCAGGGCGGCGTAGTTGAGGGCCACGTCGGATACCCAGTTGACATTGGTGAAGGTCACGACGTTTCCTTCCACCGCCGCCAGGCCGGCGGGATTCCAGTACAGGCTGTAGGCGTCATTGACCAGAGCGGCCGAGGCCTCCCCCAGACCCTGATACCGGGAACCGACGGCGATCTTCAGGAATTGGGCCCCGATGGAGCCGGTCTTGGTGAAGTCGGTCGCCGCGGCCGATCCGGCGATGAGAGCCGCGATGGCCATACCGAAAATCAGTTTTCGCATCATCGTTCTCCCCCCGGCTACTTTATGACGGCGAATTTGCCGGTGAAATGGCCATAGTCACTCTGCACGTTGTACAGATACACGCCCGAGGCGATGCCGCGACCGCCCTCGGAGAGCATGTTCCAGTCCTCCGTGCCGGTGCCGTTGGTATGCTCCAGGGTTCGAATCAACTCGCCGGCCAGTGTGTAGATCCGGATGGAACACTGCTCCGGCAGGTTGACGAACTGCAGTTTGCGTGCCCCCTCGCTGGTCTCCCAAGATGCTTGCCCCAGATACGGGTTCGGAACCACCCGAATTTTCTCGATATCCCGTTCCGCCTCCGCGCCGACAATTTTATGCGACGAGAAGACGAACTGGTCGTCGGCCGACATCAGCCGGGGTCCGTCGATCCGCAGGATATCGCCGGCCGCCGGCGCATCCAGATGATCCAGCGCCGTGATCCAGGTCAGATACTCCTCGAGGACCTCCGGATGGAACGCCCCGCCGTCATAATCATAGTTGGTCAGGATGATGTAATCCTCGTCGTCCTGCGTGTAGGATCCGTCGCCGGACCAGTCGGCGATCCAGACGCCGACTTGGAGATTGGCCACCACATTCCAGGCTTCGAACGGCAGCGTGACCGGGTCGCCGGTAAACCAGTCATACCCGGTGCAGCCGGTAGCGGTAAACCGGAGTTCGATATCGTTGCGGAAATTGTCGTTGCAACCATAGTTGGAGCTGAACTGCTCCAGAAACAGCGGCGACAATGTCGTCCGCCCTTCGGTGGCAAAACCGGACTGATACACCGTGTCCGGCACGCGCGGATTGGCCACGGCGATCTGCAGCCCGTCGGCGATTGGATAGGTCCCCCGGTCCCCCTCATACTGGTCCTGCGCCGCCAGCACCGTGTCTCCGGTATTCAGATCGATCAGGTTCCAGGTGGGGAAACAGTCCGCGGAAAACGTCACCGCATACTCGTGGCCGGTGACCGCCGCCTCATCCACGATCATGACGGAGACCGAGTCGAACGAGGGTTCCCAAGTCCCGGCGTAGACGTGCTCGATGCTCGCCTGCGGGGTTTCGAATCCCAGAGGGTCGCTGCGCGGGAAGACCCGGACGATATTGCTGCTGTTGCTGGGATTGCCCGAGGTGAAATCGAGCTCCTGGGCCGCGCTGTCGAACGCCACCACGGCGTACCAGTATTCCTTGCCGTTGATCAGATTCTCTTCCGTGAACGTATGGCTGATCCGTCCGAAATCATCGGCCAGGTAGATTTTCAGCGGGACATAATCGGGCCCGACGGAATAATCGGCGTTGATCTTGAGTGATCCCCAGGTGGCGCCGAGATCGGTCGAGCGGAACACCTTGTAGCCCTTGAAATCGGCGATCCCGGTGGCCGGGTCGATCGAGGCTTCGGCCACATCGTCCCACTTCAGCGTCACCTTATGATTGCCGGCGGCGGCGCGAAGATGGGCGGGGTCGGGCGGACGCGAGGCAATAAACTTGTTGGCATAAAGCGTTTGCGCCTTCTCCACGACGCCGGCAAGCAGTTCGGCGTTCGGAGCCGCGGCCAGGACGAAATCGATGCGGACCGTCTGTCCGACAGCCAGGTCGAACCCCTTGACCCCCTGAACGTAGTACTGGTCCGTCGGGGGCAGCGACTCGTCGAAATCGTCGTTGGCGATCAGCTGATACCGCTCAAGATCGGTCGTCGGCAAAAATTCCCACTGGCCGGTATTGAACGAGGTCATGCCGACGTCCCCCGGCGTGGACAACAGGGCCGTGCCCATGAATCCGGTCTCGACCCCGGGGCCCCATCCCGGATCGTAGCCGTCTTCGTCATAGGTCCAGGCCAGATCCAGCGCCGTATCGATGGCCACCAAATCGCCCAACCGGCCGTTTTCACCGGTGGCCGGATCGTTGCCGCCGACGTCATAATCGCAATAAATGCCGACCGCGACGTCGTGGTAATCCTCGCTGCCGGCATTGGTGATTTCCAGCGTGAAAATGATGAAATCGCGGATTTCGGTGTAATTCCACTGCCGCACCGTCTGGGTGATTTCCAGACCCATCACCGGCGAGCCGAGGGCGTCGTCGCCGTAGCGACAGATCGACTCCTGCACCCCGACTGGTCCGCCCGGATAGTAACTGGCCGACAGGGTATGATACACCTGATTGTAGGCCCACTCCCGCGTGGCCGCGTCCCAGACCCGCCAGCCGTAGGCCGGAAAGCCGATTCCCTGCCCGACCGTGTCGGCCGGATCGTAGGGATACCGGGTCGTGTCCGTGGACAGCAGGATATCGGTCGGCGTGGCCGCCGCCGCCCAGTTGGGCAGCGGATTGAAATCCTCGTCGGTGTCGACCAGCAGCGTGTCGCCGGCGGCGTTGACGCCGCCGATCCAGAATTTCATCTCCGCCAGGTAATCACGTTCGCTGTTGGCCGGCCACCGTCCCGACGGGCGTCCGGCGTACCGATACCCGCCGACATAGCCGAAGTTATCCACCGTGGTGGTCAGATTGCCCCGGTCATGCAGGATCTGGTCCCGCACCCCGGGAGCGGGGAGTTGCGACGACGGCGCATGCGCCAGGGCGCCGGCCGCCAGCATGACGAGCGCCGCCACCCCCGCCAGTATTTTACACATCATGGTCATGGTCAACCCTCGCTTCCCCCGTTAGAATTTGAACTCCAACCCTACCCGGACCGTCCGCGGATCCTGGTAATTCTGCGGATCGCGCGACATCAGCGTGTACCAGAGCTTCTCCTGCTCGTAGGTCGGGCTGTTGACATTGAGGGCCATCAGGCCGTCGTTGTCGGGCGAGCCGGTGGAGGTGTACACGTCGACCACATTCCGGCGGTCGAAGAGATTTTCCACCTCGACGAACAGCGACAGGCAGGCGCCGGTGGCCGGGCCGAGGTAGAAGTTGCGGTTGAAGCGGGCGTCGAAGCGCAGCGTGTACGGCATCCGTTCGCCGTTGAGCTGCCCCACCCGGTAGCCGGTTTTGTCGGTCCGTGTATAGGCCAGACCCGAACCGTAATGCCCCAGGACATTCACCCCCCAGGCATCCGGCAACGAGAACCCGATCAGACGCGGGTGCTCGCCCCGCGGCACGCGGAAATCGGCCTCGATCGTCAAATTATGCCGCTGATCATAGGCCAGCGGGTACTCGCGGGTCGGCAGGGTCGGACGGGCATCGTCGGTCGCCGTGAAGTAGTCGTAGTACCATTCCCGCGGATCGGAGGCGTTGCCGCGGGCGATCATATAGGAATATTCGGCCGACCAGGACAGCAGGCGGGGCCCGATATTCTCCACGGCCAGGTCGAATCCCTTGCAGGACCCGTAATCGGAGTTGGTGAACACGGTATAGATGTTGCCGTCGTCATCCACCACCTCCCGGGCGCCGATCATGTTCCGGATGTCACGGTAATAGGTGGTGGCGCTGACCCGCAGGGAGTTGCTGATCAGCCGCGTCCACCCTAGTTCGTAATAGATGGTCTTCTCGGCGTCGAGGTCTGGATTGCCGATGAGCGGATACCCCGTCTCCAAATCCCCCTGCAGGTTGGTGTACATCAACCGCGCCTGCGGCGGCTGGAACAGATATCCATAATTGAAATGCAATACCGAGTTCTCGCTGACCGGATGAGAGATCCCCAGACGCGGCGACCACTGCACCTTCGGCTTGGAGGTCTTCTGGTAGTCCTTCACGAACGGATCGTGCCAGTAGGACACGTCCGAGTGCATGTAATCGAACCGCAGACCGAGGTTGACCACCATATCGTTCAACTCGATCTTATCCTGCACAAAGGCCGCCCCGTACCAGGGGAACGCCTCGTAGGTCTCCCCGTACGGCTTGGCGTTGAAAAACTGGCGATTGTCCCAGTCCAGTTCGAACCGGCGCAGATCGCCGCCGAACGTGATCTGGTTGTGGCGGTCGATCTGGGACAGCATGGAGAACTTGGCCCCGTTGTACACGGCCGATTTCTCCAGATAATAAGGATAGTAGTCGTCCCCCTCGGTAAAGCCGATATAGGCGTAATCCGGCGAGACGACATAGTTCGAATCCTGAATCCAGCCGTTGTATTCGCCGGTGCTGTCCTCCGAATACCCCGGCCACTCGTCCCAATGCTTGTCGAACAGATGCTCCGGCGCCTCTTTGGTCCAGGTCCGGAAACGGCTGAAATTGACCGAATACACCGTGTTGGCCGACTTGGTGAAGTTGGCCTTCAGGCCGATCAGGTAGGCTTCGTTTTCGATCTTGCCCAGACCGTCGAGATTGAAATCATAGGAAAACCCGTTGACGTCCCGATGCTCGTAATACTGACGGTCGTTGAAATAATACGACCCGTTGAGAGTCACCTTGGTCCGGGTGGTCGGGTACAGGGCGATCTTGCCGACGCTGGAGAACAGCTTGGAACGGCTGTGCGGCAGCCAGCCGTCGTCCCGCACCGTCTCGATCCCGGCGAAGAAGGTCGCCAGACGGTCGTCGAGACGGAACAGCGGCCCGGAGGCATCCATGACCACCGACCGGGTGTTGGTCAGGTCCAGGGAGCCGTAGGTGCCGGTGTTGACGTCGTATGCGTGCGACGCGCCTTCATAGGTCTTGACCCGGCCGTGGAAGTTCGCCCCGCCCTCACGGGTGATGGCGTTGACCACGCCGGACAACGCCTCGCCGTATTCGGGCGACAATCCGCCCGAGGTCAGCGACAACTCCTCCAGGGCGTCGGGGACGATCCGGATACCCATGTCCCCGGTGAACGGATCCTGAATGGAGTATCCGTCGAAGAAGTAATTGACCGTGCCGCGCCGGCCGCCGCGGACGTGCAGGCCGCCGTCGCTGCCCATCACCGTCCCGGCCATGGTCGAAATCACGCTGGTGATGTTCCGGTTCCCGGCCCGGTACGAAATTTCATCGCGCGTCACGATCGACCCGGACGACGTGTTGTCGCGCTGGATCAGCGGCCGCTTGGCGACCACCGTCACCGTCTTTTTCAGGTCGATGGGGGTTTTGGTGAGCGTCAATTCCATGGGCGTCGTCAGGTCCATCAGGACTCGGATTTCCTGCACGATGACCGTCTCGTACCCCATCCGCGAGACCGACACCGTGTGCGTCCCCACCGGTAGGTTAATAATGTAGAATTCGCCGTCGGAATCTGCTTCGGTGGCGATTTGGGTCCCCACCACTTTGATGGTCGCCCCCGGCAACGGCTCCCCCGTGGCCGCGTCGGTAATCGTCCCCGCCAACTTCCCGCTGACTCCCGACCACACCGGTCCGCCCCAGGTCAGAAGAATGGCGGCCAAAACCAACGGCCCCGCATACCTGCTTAATGCCAACAAGCCGAACTCCTCTGTTTATACTGAGCGTTTTTTGTCAACCAGATGTCGATCAAATGCAGGCAGTCACCCGCGTTTGAGTTGTCATGCTCTCAATCCAGTATCGGACCGGCCCCGAATTTTCTTTAGGCCGAGGCCGGCGGCGACGGGCCGGCCGTCCCGGCGATTCGACCGGCCGGAATTGGGCTGGCCGCCCGGAAAAATCGTATCCGCGTCGTCAAGTATCCGCCCCCGCCGCCGATAGGATGATTATGCACGGTTCTGTGTAACTGTGGGGCCGAGAACCGTCAGGCTGTTTCCTGCCTCGGGCATGAGGAGTTGGAACGGGTTTCCGGGAGAGCACAACAACTGTATGGTCAGACAACGACAACGACCCCGCTTGCGGCGCGATCTCCTGCCCGTCATCGTTCGACGCTTGATGCTGTGTATGGCCGTCTGCCTGCTGGCCGCCGCGACCGAGGCGGCCGACCGCGTGGCCATCGTCTCCATCGATCAGGATTCCACCACCGTCCGGACGATTAAGGGCATCCGCAAGTCGATCGACCGCGCCGGCGCCGGGGTGACCTATATGGAGTCGCTGCTCAGCGGCGATGCATCCGCCGACGCCGCCACCCTGAAGTCGTTGCAGGGGTTCGCCCCGGACATCTTCCTGACCATCGGCTCCTATGCCACCGCCGAAATCATCCGGGCCTTCCCCGATCGGCCGGTGGTCTTCGCCACCGTCATCAATCCCCAGGCCTCGGGTTTCGTCGCCTCCATGGATCGGCCCGGGGGACGGGTCACCGGAGCCGCCCTGGACATTCCCGCCGACATTCAGTTCAAGTATTTCCAACGCGTGGTGGGAAAAATCAAGCGGATCGGCATCCTCTACTCCGCGGAGACCGAAAACATCATCCGCCAGGCCGCGGCCGCGGCCAAACAGCTCGGTCTCCAGCTGGTGTCTCACCGGGTGGACAGCGAAAAGGAGGTCCCCGGAGCCATCGACTCCCTCTGCCGGACGACGGATGTTCTCTGGTCGGTGGCCGATCAGAAAATTTACACCCCGCAGTCGACCAAGTATATCATCCTGCAGACCCTGCGCAACCAGATCCCCATGATGGCTTTCTCGCAGGCCTTGGTGGAAGCGGGAGGCTTATTCACGCTCGATTTCGATTTCAAGGATATCGGCCGGCAGGCCGGCGAGATCGCCCTCCGGGTCCTGGCGGGAGCCAACCCCGGGGACATCTCCGTGGCCACCCCCGGCATCATCTATTTCAAATACAACGAGAAGACCGCCCAGCGCATCCAGGTGGCCATCCCCGATGACTTGTTGGCCGTGGCCAAGGAGGTGATCAAGTGAGACTCCTCCGACGGTTCAACGACCTCAGCCTGCGGGTGAAATTCGTGACCATCATTTCCCTGCTGATCGTGGGCTCCAGCGTCCTGGTCTCCTCGTATCTGATTTCCAAGCATATCGAGGCGGCCGAACGGGGTCTGATCCGAAAAGGCTCGGCCCTCATCAAGGTGCTAGCCACCAACTGCGAGTACGGCGTCGCCATCGAAAACGAGGCCGTCCTGGACGAACTGATCGACGCTACCGCCCAGGCCGACGATATCATTTACATCGCGGTGCAAAACCTCGACGGGGATATCCTGGCCTCCGAATCGATGCGCGAGGGCTTGGACCCGAAAGCCCTGCCGGCCGCCGACATCGGGGAGACGTTGAAATTCCGGCGGATGAGCCAGGCCGGGGTCGACGGATACTTCTACGAATTGAGTTATCCCGTGGTCACCAGCCGGGGGATCGTCTCGCGGGAAACCCTCGGAACCGTCGGCAAGTCGCGGGGCAAGGTCGTCACCGAGGTCATCGGCTCCGTCCGCCTGGGCATTTCCGTATCGGCCACCATCGCCGAGGCGGCCCAGAGCATCCGCGCCGCCGTCATCATCGTCCTGCTGGTGATGGGCGTGACCATCCTGCTGATGTTCAGCTTCGTCCGCATCGTGGTCAAGCCGCTCGAACGGCTGGCCGGGGCGACCGAAAAAATCGCCGCCGGCGATCTGTCGCTGGAAATCGGCCTCGACCAGCAGGATGAAATCGGCCAGCTGGCCGCCGCCTTCGACAGCATGGTCGAATCCCTGAAGGACTCCCGCAAGG
>JAAZOE010000297.1 GCA_012797915.1 Candidatus Zixiibacteriota bacterium
CAGGGCTGCAGATGGTTATAGCGTGACAAAATGGGCATAGTAACGTCCACCTTACATGAATGGATTTCCCCGGGCGAATCTGCGCCGCCGTCGGGAGCCGCTCCCTTTTTCCTTTCACATACTATCAGAAAACGGCGATTTGTCAAGCGGGGAATATGACCCCGTTCGTTTCCTCATGGCTGCGGCAGCGGCCCGAACGGCCCTCGGCATCGACCGTCGAAAACCGTGCCACGTTTGCCCCGGCCGCGGAAGGCGGCTGCTTCATGACGGCGGATATCCCCATCCGCCCGATCCGCCGGCCGTTTCGTGCCGAACGGCGGAAAGGAAAAAAAGACGATGCTTAGATGTCGTAGCTCCGGCACGGCGGGACGCCGTACATTGGATAGGCCACGCTCTTGCAGAAGATGATGCACCAATTCGTGCCAACGTTCTTGGGATCAACCAGATAAACCATCATTTCACCTCCTTTCGAACTCGATTTGAAGCGCCGGCCGAACCGCCGCGCGGCGGCGGGGGAGGGACGCTCCAGGTAGGGACAGTGCGTACGTCTCCGGCGACGAGGTCGCTGCCGCCTTGCCGGAACCCGCCGGCGAGGGCGGCTCGAGGCCACCGGGCGCAGAAAAATCGGGGATACTTCGTCATCGGAAGCTGCCGCGTTCCTTGGCCGTGAGTTATCTTGATTGTCGAAGGGTAACCTGATCACACGGTCCGGGACGACCGCCCTCCCTTCAGGTTCCTTCGTTATATCCGGGTGCTACCTCGAAATCTCTTCGTCCGCCGCTCCTCTCTTCCCCCAGCGGCGACAACCCTTGCTCCGGCGCCGAAGGCGACCAGCCCCGGCCTTTCCGGCCGGGGACTAATCGCGGTTCTTTTCTCGGGCGGAGACCGGATCTTCGCCGCCGGGTGCGCCGTCCCCGACGGTTCCGGTCACACGCGACATGAACCGGCGCCGGAGACGCCGTGCGATCCGCCCGTATCATTCCTCACATCATGCGGGAACGTAGAAAACCTTGCAAACACCGTAGAGCGGATGAACCCACTTGGTCGTGCACGCGCTCAGTTTCGGATCGGTCGGATCGATCAAATACAGCATCAAGACACCTCCTCTCGTCTCTGCCTCCGGAGCGCCGGTCCATCGACCGGGACCTCAGGCTTCCGAGCCGACAGCGATGGGGACGCAACCTCGTCGGCCGCACGGGCCATCGCCGGGCCTCCGGGAACGGAGAAACCCCGGCCGCGGGATATCTCCCCAAAACGAAGAGCGTCTGCGGCCGGATCCCCCGGAAATCGTTGTCTGTGTATCCCTGCTGTCGATATCGCCGGATGCCCCCTTCCGCCCCGCGCATCCCGGATGCGCTTGCCGGATCGAATATTCCCTCGGCGTATCAACCCCGTTTTGGGCTATCCTGCAGGAATAGTATAAGAAGACAAATGATTTCTGTCAAACGATTGTTACAATCCGTCGAAATACTTCGGAGGGGGTCGTGGAAAAAGGAGTAATTTGGGGTGGTTTCATGAAGGGTTTGCTCCCGGGCAGTATGCCTCAGGGAAGCCGTAGCCGGCGGCCGGATGTCGAAAGGACGGTCCCGAAGGCCCGGAACCGTCCCGATAATCGCTGTACCGCCTCGTTCGCGTCAGTGGGTCAGTTCCGCCTCGACCTGCCGGACTTTCTGTTCCGCCTCGTACCAGTCGTCTCGGTCGCATCCCGGCGTATACCCCCGGCGTTCATACAGGCCGTAGGCCACCTTTTGTACCAGGTTTCGGCTCGATTCCGGTTGGCCGGTCAGTTCCAGCACGATTTCCCGCCGGTCGGCCTGAGACCGGATGCGAAGGCGGATATCCGTCCCGTCGGCATCCGACTCCAGCGTCAAGCCGGTCTGCTCGATGACCGTCACCACCGGCTCAACCAAATGCTCCGGATCCCCCTGTCCGGATAAGAACTGGAGGCCGCTGATCTTCCGTCCCTGGCGCAGAAGGGCGATTCCCATGAAAGGGGCCGGACAGACGGTATGTTCCCGGCCGTCGGGGCCGATGATCGACACTCGGGCCGGGCGATACAGGTTGGTGGCGTTGAAACGTCTATAGAATTTGGGCCACTCCGTCTTCTTGATTTCGGTGATCATGATTACCTCTTGTCAATTACAGGTGTTGGATTTCCTTATCCTTGTATCGGTTCATGAGGTCGATTCCTCAATCCCCGGATTTTTCGGTCGGCCATTATACCCCCTCCCCGATGAGGAAGCGAGTATTAAACAGATCGCGGACTTATTTTTTATATGGTTGCCGACGCCAGGCAACTATTTGTTGAACAAGGAGTTGCTGTTGGGGGTTGACTGCGGCCATGAAAGAAACGTTAATTACCGCACCGAAGACTGATCGGAAGCGGGACAGTCCTTCCGATCAGAGACCGGGATTAACCCAATGGCCAACAAAGGATGCATCGCGTGAAATCGAGGGACACGGCCTTTTTCAGTCTGGTGCTGGTTGCCTACCTTATCGGTCAGGCACTGATCGGCACATACCTTCCGGCTGATGGTTCCTTTCATTTCGATACGCCGGCCGATATCGACTTCCTGTATTATGCGGGGATATTTCCGCAGATGATTCATTCCTTTCCGCCCCAGAATCCGGCCTATGGCGGCGTGGCCCTGAGCCAGTCGTTTATCCAGTATTATCCCACCGCCCTGGTTTCACTGGCGGTCAATCCCTATCTGGCCATGCGGCTGATGAATCTGGTTTTTCTGCTGATACTGGTGTTCGTCCTGAAACGATATTTCACCTCCGGGTGGGGCATCGGTTTGGCTGTCATCGCCGCCGGCTCGGTCGGATTCGGGTTGATCAACTCGCTGGGAATAGACCTGGTGGCCCGGGGATTCAATCATTTCCCGTTTTTCATCGCCCTGACAGTCGCCCTGTTTGAAAAGGATCGCCGCCTTGCCCGATGGACCGCCCTGTTTCTCCTTGGTTGGTTGCATGCCTATCTGGCTTTGGTATCGTTGGTCTGCCTTGGAGGGACGGCCGCCGTTCAATGGTTCCGCCGCGAGCCGATGATCGATACCTTTTGGTGTCTGCTGGGGGTGGCCGCCGCCTCGCTGATAACCCTGGGGACCGCCGACAAGCCGTTTTATTTCGTTTTCGTTGAGGGATTCCGTTTCGATCTGAGCGATCTCTGGATGCACGCTCTTCCGGCCGTTGCGCTCGTCGCTCCCACCCGCGACATTCGCCTGTATATCTGGACCGTCGTGGCGTTTCTTTTCGGCCTGTTTTTTCACTACAATCCGTTCTTTCCGGTGTTTCTGCTGTACTTCATCGCCGGTATCGGAGCGGCCAAACTCGCCGCCCGGCGCGGAAAAGAAGCAACCGTGGCGACAATCTTCACCGCTGCGCTTTTCGTCGGTTTCGTCGTGAACGCGGTCGATAAATACGATCCTCGGAATGGCGCCTACCTGCCCCATCTCGATCGGGACTACGACCGCGCCGCCCGGTGGCTGCAGGTCAACACCCCGCCGGAGGCGGTTCTGTTAACGGCCCCGCTGGAGCCGGACTGGCGCTGCCGTCTCCAGGAAGGCCGCGCATTGTACCTCGGCTTCATCCCGCATGTCGCCCATCTGGGAATCGACTGGCGCGGCCGGGCCCAAAAACTGGCCAATTATTTCGCACATCCAGCCGTATGTACGGTGGAATCAGATTACGTGGTCTATGGTCCGACGGAACGCCGCCTTTTTCCCGGCTTCGCCTTGCAGGAGGTTCCGGTCTATCGGGACGACCGCGTCACCATTTGGAAAGTTAACCGATAACGGGCAAACGGGACGAAACCTATCAACCATGGGACAGGGCAGGTAGTCTATGTTTTCCGCAAAAGCGCATTACGGTTTGAAAGCCGCGGTCTATCTGGCCCGGCAAACCGGCAAGGGGCCGGTCCAGGCGCGTGAAATCGCCGAGACGCAGAATATTCCCGTCCGGTACCTGGAGCTTCTCTTGTCGCAGATGAAAAAGGCCCGGTTGATCAATTCCAACCGCGGCAAACTGGGGGGATACCGTCTGGCCCGGGCGGCGGCGGCGATCTCGGTCTATGACATCATCATCGCGCTGGAAGGGAGGGTGACCTTTGTCTCTTCCCACGAAACCAAGGATAACGATCTGATCGAACTGGCCGTGACCGATTTCTGGACTCAGGCTGAAACCAATCTGGTCGGCTATCTGAAGCAAACCAGCCTGGAAGATTTGAAACGCCGGGCCGAAACCGACAAACAGATGTACCATATCTGAGCGCAACGACAGCATGGCCAAAATCGCCGACAGCATTCTGGAGCTCATCGGCCGCACCCCTCTGGTCGCTCTCGACCGGATCGCCCGGGGCCTGCCTGGACGGGTCGTGGCCAAGATGGAATCCCACAATCCGGCCTCTTCGGTCAAGGATCGCATCGGGTATGCCATGATTCTGGCCGCCGAGGCCGATCACCGGATAACCAAAGACACCGTCATCATCGAACCAACATCCGGCAACACCGGCATCGCCCTGGCCTTCGTCTGCGCCGTCCGCGGTTATCGCCTGATTCTGACCATGCCGGAAACGATGTCGGTCAGAATCAGGC
>JAAZOE010000298.1 GCA_012797915.1 Candidatus Zixiibacteriota bacterium
AAGATCAGCACTCGTCAACGCCACTCATGCTACCGACGATTCATTATGGATTGATAGATAGGGCAACGCCAACAAAACCTGTTTCGGCGGCTCTGCCGATAAAATATCTAAATGTGTTGGTGTATAATTGTGACTGAAATCGAACTATTCGGTAAATTATGCCTTCATTATACTTTACTTGACGGCGAGATCGACGCCAAGACCGATAGTGATTTCAAACAGCAATTTGAAAAACTGTTCTCCTCCGACAGCGCGAGGGGTTCCAAACGCGTGGTATATATTTGGTCGACGCGCTCTTGTATTCCTAGGCTGAAAGGAAAAAGCAACATTGTTTATATTGGCAAAACGCGGTCATCTCTATACGAACGACATCATCGCTATGCCAAGGTGGAGGGGGAAGGATTAAACTGGGAAAGATATAGACATATTATCGAAGAGTTTGGCCCGATTGTGGTGCATTGTGCCGCCTGTGACGACGACCCCCGGGAAACGGAAAAGGCCCTCATCCATCTTTATCTGACGGAGCATCTCGAGCTTCCACCGCTCAATCAGGTGAGATAATGAGGCTTCTTCGGATGAGGGTTATCCGCCATATCCCGCTTGTCTCTCGTTATGCTGCTGGTAGTACTTCTGTAATAAGATACTGTCACGGTTTGTTTTCGCCGCCGGTGGAACAGAATACTGCCCCACCGGACAGGCGATGGCAATGGAAAAGGCGGGGTCGCCCCCGCCTTTCCGGTAAGATACTGATGTTTGTCCGGCTATTTGCCGAGGCCCAATTTCGTCACCGCCTCGGCGAATTTCATCCGGCGGTCGACGACCTGTTTGTATTGCTCGGCCATCTTTTGCAGTTTCTCGGCCTGGATTTTCTGGTTTTCCAGCGTGCGGGTCTCGATCTCCTTGATCATCAGTTCCACGGCCGCGGGATTCGCCGATGGGTCGGCATCGCGGCTGGCCTTCCGTTCGACCAACGCCTTTTCGTCCTCAAAGGCTTTTTGCGCCGCTGTGGCCCAGTCCATCTCCGCCTGAGCGGCGTCCACTTCCGATATCCGGAGTTCCTTCTGTTGGATCAGCATGTCCCGAAGTTGTTCGGCTTTCTTTTTTCCGACCTCCAATGCCGTCGCATCGACCTCCCGCTTCTCTTTTTTGGCCAACTCGAGGCCGCGGTTCAGCGAATCGATTTCGGCCTTCTTGGTCAGAATCAACGGTTCAAGTTGAACCTGCATCTCCAAAGCTTTGTCGTGCCACACTCGGGCGGCATCATAGGCGGCGCGGGCGTTCGCCAGATTGCCGGCGATTTCCTCCTGCGCCCGGACCGGAATCACTATCCATGAGATTTCCGGCGAGACGACTGGGGCGGGGGCCGGTGCAGGTACGGCGGCAGGCTCCTGCGCCAGGATCATGCCGACCGACAAAAGCCCGGCGAGCACGACCGCGATTACGCTCGATTTTTGCATGAACGATTTCTCCATTTTCATTCCAAGCCTCCTTTTAATAGACCGAATACTCCAGATTATACACCATCAGATTCCCAAACGCCAGAGTTATAAATGAGTTTGTGCCGGCCGGGGCCGGAGGCGACCGGCCGCGATGAACGCCATCGAGGCCTCATGCGGGCCGGACCATTCAGCGGTACTTGTTGGCGGCAAACAAGATGAGCGGCGGGGAAAACCGGGAAATCGCACCGTCGGCAGGCAAGTTTTTTGTTGTCAGGGGATTTTATGGCCGATATATTGACGCCATACTGTGCGGCCCAAGAGGTTTACACGGAGGTACTTTGGGGTTTTTTGACTTGATTTCCAGCGACATCGGCATCGATTTGGGGACGGCCAACACGCTCGTGTTCGTGCGCGGCCAAGGGATCGTCCTCAATGAACCATCCGTGGTGGCCATCGAACGGGTCACGGGGAAAGTCGTCGCCATCGGCTCGGCGGCCAAGGAAATGCTGGGGCGAACCCCCGGCGAAATCGTGGCCATCCGTCCCCTGCGCGACGGCGTGATCGCCGATTTCGAGATCACCGAAAAACTGCTCAGCGATTTCATCAAGCGGGTGGTGCGGCACAAGTACCTGATGAAACCGCGCATCGTCATTTCCGTCCCCTCGGGCATCACCGAGGTGGAAAAGCGGGCCGTGCGCGATTCGGCCGAAAACGCCGGGGCGCGCGAAGTGTATCTGATTCAGGAACCGATGGCCGCGGCCATCGGCGTGGGCCTGCCGGTCAGCCAGCCCTCCGGCACGATGGTCATCGACATCGGCGGCGGGACCTCCGAAATCGCAGTGATCGCCCTCAACGGCATCGTCAGTTGCACCTCCATCCGGGTGGCCGGCGACGAGATGAACGAAGCGATCATCATGTACCTGCGCAAGAACTACAACCTGCTGATCGGCGAACTGACCGCCGAAGACCTGAAGATCAACATAGGGTCGGCCTTCAAGCTGGAGCAGGAGCTGTCGCAGGAAGTCAAGGGACGTGATCTTGTCGCCGGAGTGCCGAAGAGCATCAAGCTTTCCTCGGTGCAGCTGCGGGAGGCGCTGGCCGAGCCGATCGATGCCATCGTCGAGGCGGTGCGGCAATCGCTGGAGCAAACCCCGCCGGAGCTGGCTTCCGATATTCTGGAGCGGGGAATCGTGCTGACCGGCGGCGGGGCGCTGTTGCGCGGACTGGACAAGCGTCTGCGGGAGGAGACCAATCTTCCGGTGTACGCGGCCGAGGACCCGTTGACCTGCGTGGTGCGCGGGGCGGGCCGGGTGTTGGAGGACATGGCCCAGTTCAGCAAGATTCTGGTCAAGGCCCGCCGGGACTAAACCATTGCCGGCGGTAATCCCCGGTCCTCATGGCGTCGGCTGGGGGAAAGCGCGGATAAGTCCGAGATCGACCGTCTGGCCGTTTTCTACCGAGATACTGTCAATCGTTACCGAACTCAATCGCGATGAACCGTCCATCCTCCACAGATCCACCGTCAGCGTGTGAATCCCGCAGGGAGCATATCGAATGACGACTTGCTGGATGGCCTGATGTTCCCTGGTTACCTGCAGCGGCGAATAGCCGCTGACTGGGATATCCGGCCGACCGTCGGCGTCCACTCCATACCAAAGGATGCCGATGGGCGGATTGCTCAACGACAATTCGACTTTGAACGTATACGGCGGCAAAAGATTCGACCGGTCGATGTAATAGCCGAAGGTGATTTCGCCGTGGGAGCCCTCCGGGACGCCGGGGATGGCAAAGTCGATGAGTCGCAGGGTCTGATTCACATAATCCAAACCGGAGGGCAAAGATGTTTCCATGCGGACATCGGCGATCCCCAGGCGCGGAATAAACCGATACGTCGAACGGACGTTACCCGGCTCTCCCGAACAGGTGAAGATATAATCGTAGAGGAACGCCCCTTTCGCCGGAAGGTTATAGTATCCGTCGTTATAACGAAGGAAAACATCGCAGTCGTCGCTGGGGCCGGCCCAGGTGTCGCTGTACGCCAGGCGATGATTGGCCAATTTGTACGGAGCCTCCGCCTGCGGCCAGACCCAGAATTTGTCCCCGCGGTTGGTCCACAACTGCTGCCAGGGATACCCCGAGGGGTGGTACCAGATTTCGTGACCCTCTCGGACATACCGATCGATCCGGACGGTAATCGTATCCACCGTGAACGGATC
>JAAZOE010000299.1 GCA_012797915.1 Candidatus Zixiibacteriota bacterium
AGCCCAGAGATATATATCCCAGAATGATCGCGACCAAGGCCGCGGCCATCAGGATATAATTGGTCCGGCCAAACGGCAGACCCTTGTTTTCCTCGACTACCTTTTCCTTCGCCATAAGCCGCCCTAATATACGCCCAAACCCGCCTCTGTCAAGCTCTTTCAGGCGATTTCGGACAATCTTTCCGAGGCTTTCATGTTCCCCAGGACCGCCAACCCAACCCCCCAGATAAACATCAACATCAAGCGCACTTCTTCGTCGGCAAAAAAGGCCTCGAACTGAGCCATACCCAAAAACACGACCGAGGCGATAAACGCCCCCAAAATCAGTCCCTTTTGGAACCCTTCCGGGCACTTCCGATATCCCCAATACAGGTAATGCAACATCGCCAGCCAAAGGGCCAAAAACGCCAACGCGGCGGGGATTCCCGACTCGGCCGCCACGCTCAGGATATCGTTATGGGCGTGAGACAGGTCCTTACCGGTCCGATTGAGACGGTATTCAATATACTTCTGATGGTAATTGCCGGGCCCGACCCCCATAAGGGGGTGATCTTCGATCATTAGGACCGTTGTCCGCCAAATGGCCATGCGGGAATTGGCCGCCAGGGTGGAAAACTCCGACCGCTTGGTGGTTTTGAACCGGCTCATCAAATCCGGCGAAACTACCGTCCCCGCCGCCACCGTCAGAAGCAGGGCCATCACTACCCATTTCCGGGACCGAACCCCGATCAACAGCAGCAGTACGACCACTCCCACGACCAGGGCGGCAACCGTCGACCGGGAGTAATTGAACAGGGTGCAAACCAAGCCGATCTGGGACGCCGCCAGATAATAGAGCTTCCGGTTCCGGGTCGGGGCGGCAAAGGCTGCCGGCACCAAAAATATCCAGGTCTCGGCGAAAAAGCCGGAAAAGGTCAGGTAGGTGGAGAAATTGCCGATCGCGCGATACCCGAACGACATCCGGTCCAGCAAGACCCCGTGGTACAGGTCGATCCCGACAAAATGCTGCCAGATGCCATACCCGCCCATGAGAATCACTCCGGCGGCAACGATATCCAGCACGCGAATGAGATTTTTGATGTCACGGAACATGACCGCCCCGACAATCGCCATCAGGAACAGCCATTCTTCTTTGATCGCCAAGGGGTCAGTCCCGGCGGTCAGCATCGATAGGAAGCGAAGCAGGACATAGACAGCCATCAGAATGAGGAGAAGAGCCGGGGGAAACACCAGCCGTCGACGATCGGGGTGGAATACCAGAAAAAGGATAAACCCGGCCAGGGCCAGACCGAAAAGCGATTGCGAAATGGCGATCGAAAACGGCGCGAAAAAGCCGTACCCGGCCAGTCCGGCCCAGGTTATCACCGATGGTATTTTTTGAGGCTTCACCCGAACAGATTCCATTCGATCAACTGGACCAGGTTATGAATGATAAACGTATGCTCTTCCTGTATCCTCTGCACCGAGCCGGAGGGGACAACCACCGCCCGGCCGACCAATCGTTTCAACCTTCCGCCGTCCCCTCCGAGAAGAGCGGAAACGGCAATTTTCTTCTTCCTGCCAACCCGGGCGGCTTCGATCAGGTTCGCCGAATTGCCGGAAGTTGAAATCAACATCAGATGGTCTTTTTTCCGAATCAATCCCTCGACCTGCCGGGCGAAAATCCGGTCGAACCCGTAATCATTGCCGGCGGCAGTCAGAAGCGCACCGTCCGAGGCAAGCGACACCGCCGGAAGCGACGGCCGTTCGAATTTTCCGGTCAGCCTGACAACCAGTTCGGTGGCGAAATGCTGGCAATCGGCGGCCGACCCGCCGTTGCCGGCCAGATAAATCGTCCCGCCCCGACGGATCGTGGCGGTCAAAGCCGCGGCCAGGTCAATAATCGTGTCGGTGGCCCGTTCCATCAGGGCCATTTTGGCTTCCATCGCCTCAATTGCTGAGGCCACCAAAGCCATCCGCGTTTCTCGTTTCTCCATATTCGCCGCCCGCTAGATAGTCGTTTTGACCGTGGTGTGAATGGCGTCGGCCATCTCGGAGATAGCGGCCGGATCCGGTTTCCCCTCCAGACGATTGCCGACCACTATAAAAGAAGCTCCCGCGCCTACCCGCTCCTCCGCCTGACGCGGCAATCGGATGCCGCCGCCGACAATCACCGGCAGACCGCCATAGTCGGCGACCGCCGACACCATCTCCACCGGCACCGGCTCCGATGCCCCCGATCCGGCTTCGAGATAGACCGTCTTCATCCCCATATACCCGGCCGCCAGGGCATGTACCCGGGCAATCTCCGGTTTGTCGCGAGGAATCGGCACCGTCCCGGAAACATACGCCACCGCGGTCGGCCGTCCTGATTCGATCAGCATGTACCCGGTCGGAATCGGTTCCAAGCCATACTCCTTCACCAGCGGCGCCCCGCGCACCTGCTCCTCGATCAAATACTGGGGATTGCGGCCGGAGATCAGTGATAAATACAAGATGCCGTCGGCATGAGGCGATATTTGGGTCGAATTGCCCGGAAACAGGATCACCGGCAGGGCGGTCGCCCGTTTTATCTCGGCCAGGCGGTCATGAAAATCGGCGGTGGTAACCAGCGAGCTTCCGGCCAGGATGGCATCGACGCCGCAATGAGCGGCCATGCCGGCCAGGTCGGTCAGATGCCCGGCATCATTCCGATCCGGGTCGAGCAAAAGGAAAAATCCCGCTCCCTTGTCCTGCCTGACCTTCAGCAGTCTTTCGAACAGCGTCATAATCCCTGCCGCTTACTTTTTGGTCGATGCGATCTTTTCCCTGACCTTGGCCACAAACTCATCATACGATACGGTTTCGGGAAATCCCCCGCGGGCGAAATTGGCTTTCCCGCCACCCCGTCCGCCGAGTTCCTTCACCAGCGCGCCGAACAGTTTCCCGGCATCGATTCCGCCGGATGACGCCTCGGCCGAGGCCGCCGCCATGAACGTTTTCTTGCCGTTGGTAAGGCCGACCGCGAGAGCAATCACCGCTCCCTGCGCTCCCTTATGCGAATCGGTCCAACCGGCCATCGATTCTTCCTCGGTCTGGCCGAAATCCCAATGCACGAACTCAAACGGCCCGATCTTTTCCTTCGTGCCGATCGTATTGCCGCCGCCGGAAAACCGTTCGGTCTTGAGTTTCCTGTTTTCCTTTTGCAGATCGGTGACCGTCGCGGTCAGGCGTTTGACCGCCTCAACCACTTGTTCGGCCGGAACGTTCAACTCTGCGCCGATTCGGTCAACCGCCGCCTTGGAAAAGCGACTCAACTCCGCCGCCTTGCGGCCAGTGACCGCCTCGATTCGACGAACACCCGAGGCGATGGCCGATTCCGACGTGATGATAAACGATCCGATCTCGGCGGTGTTGGCCACATGCGTGCCGCCGCACAGTTCTTTGGAGAAATCATCGACCGACACTACCCGCACCGTGTCGCCGTACTTTTCGCCGAATAGCGCCATGGCCCCCGATTTCATTGCTTCTTCGACCGGTTTCTCCTCGGTCGTGACTTTGATGGCCGCCAGGATTTCCTCATTGACGATCATCTCGACCTCGGCGATTTCCTCCGCCGTCATCCCTTTGTAATGGGCAAAATCGAAGCGCAATCTATCCGGCTCCACCAAAGATCCGGACTGCTTGACATGCTCGCCGATCACCTTGCGTAACGCCGCCTGAAGCAGGTGCGTGGCCGTATGGTTGCGCATGATATCCTTGCGCCGTTCGGCATCGACATGCGCAGTGACTTCGCCAACCAGATCTTCCTGCGTCCCCTTTTCCATTCGGCCGGTGTGGATGATGTAGTCCTTATGCTTGATAAGGCCGGTGACTTTCATCCGGGCCTTTTCGTTTTCGATTGTCCCGACATCGCCGCTCTGTCCGCCCGATTCGGCATAGAACGGCGTCTCGCGCAGTATGACCGCGGCTTCGCTATCGACTTTGGCTATATCAAGTGCGATCGTCTTCCATTCAAACGCGGCTCCGTGTTCACCTCTCACGAATGTCGTCGGCTCCTTCGGCCAACCCTTCTTCTCGAACAGGTCGATGGCATTCGACAGCATCTGCGCCGCAAAACCCGACCCGGCGCGCGATTGTTCCTGTTGCGCCGCCATCGCTTTCTCGAAACCGGGCATGTCCAACGTCAACCCGGCATCCTCGGCCATCGTCGCGGTCATGTCCACCGGGAAACCATAAGTGTCATACAGCTTGAAAATATCCTCGCCCGGGATGACCTTTGAGCCGGATGATTTGACCTTCCGTTCCAGATTGGCGAACAGCTCCAACCCGGTATCCAAAAGCTCCCCGAACCGCTCCTCTTCCGACCGAATCACCGCTTCGATATGGTTCTGCCGGGCTTTCAATTCGGTGAAATATCCGCCCATGATCTCTACCACGGTCGGCACCAACTTGCAGATGATCGGCTCTTTGTACCCCAAGATACGTCCGTGACGGGCGCCGCGACGCAGAATCCGCCGCAAGACATATCCGCGTCCTTCGTTGGACAACCCGCCGCCATCGGCCAGCGCAAACGACAACGCCCGCACGTGGTCGGCAATCACGCGATGCGAAGCCCCCTCGGGGCCGGATGAATATTTTTTCCCGGCGATATCGGCTACGGCCGCGGTCAATGGGCGGAACAGGTCGGTCTCATAGTTGGAATCGACTCCCTGCATCGCCGCTGCAATCCGCTCCAGCCCCGCTCCGGTGTCCACCGATGGCCGCGGTAGCGGCACGACGTTGCCGTCGGGGGTTTGGTCGTACTGCATGAACACCAGGTTCCAGATCTCGACATACCGCTCGTTTTCGGAATTGACCCAGGCATCCGGTTGACCCTTCGACAGATGCTCGCCCATGTCGTAATGGATTTCCGAACAGGGCCCGCAGGGACCGATATCCCCCATCGACCAATAGTTGTCTTTCTTGCCGAACCGCAGGATCCGCCCGTTTTTCAGCTCCGGCGCAATTTTTTCCCACAACACGAATGCTTCGTCATCGTCGTTGTAGACCGTGGCATAGAGCCGCGATGCCGGCAGGTGGAGCGTCTTGGTTACCCAATCCCAGGCGAAGCCGATCGCTTCTTCCTTGAAATAGTCTCCAAACGAAAAATTCCCCAGCATCTCGAAAAACGTATGATGGCGTCCGGTATGGCCGACATTTTCCAGGTCGTTGTGCTTGCCGCCGGCGCGGATACATTTCTGGGAGGTCACCGCTTTGGAATACGACACCGTCCGACTACCGGTGAACACATCCTTGAACTGATTCATCCCGGCGTTGACAAATAAAAGTGTCGGGTCATCCAGCGGGATCACCGGGCAGGAGGGTTGATGGGAATGGCCGCGCGAGACGAAGAAATCTATGAACGACTGACGGATCTCTTTGGCGGTTTTGGGAACGCCTGAATGTATCGATGGCATCGCTAACTCTTTTCACGCCTTATAGTTTGCCGAACAACTTATCGAACGCTTTCTTGGCCGCGCCATATGGTATCGCCCGGCGCGCCAGATAAGTATATGCTTTCCGACGGGCCGTTTCAAGGTCTAATTTGGCCAGCGCCGCCGACCGTTTCTGTAACAGCCGCAAGGCGATATCGGTTTCGTCCGTCTCGGCCAGAACTTCCTTGACCGCCTTCTCGGCAATCAGCCGCGGAACCAGATGTTTCTGGAGTTGGGAAACCAAAAACGCCTCCCCGGCTGGTTTGTGCTCCAAAAACGACCGGGTTTTGGCCACCGCATAGGCGTAATCCCCCAGAAGCCCCTTCTCCTTGAAATCCGTTACGATCTCGCTAATCAGCCGATCGGCGATCTCCTTGCGTTTCAGTTTCCGTTTGAATTCACCGATCGATGCAGCTCTTTGCGCCAAAGTCGTCTCGGCCGTGCACCAGGCGAACCGCCGTTCGAGCAGGTCGGCGAGATGGCGATAGCCGTCGGGGGAGAAGGCGATTTTTTCGGCCAAACCGAGTTGCTGAACGGTTGCCGGCGTGGCCCGGAAGACCGCCTCGTTGGAAAAATGCAGGAGGACCAGCCTTCCCTTTTTCTCGATCGCCATCAGGATAATCGGCTCGTCATCGCCCATGCCAGGCAATGTATGACGGTTGATGGAAAAAGTAAAGGCGCGGAAGAAGACAGCGGTGACCGGCATATCCCGGTCCGGGAAGGTTATTAATCCCTGGGCCGTCGTCGCAATCTCATCGGATTCATGTATCGGGGAAAATGGGCCCAATCACGCAGTGCCTAATCGACGCGATCGGGGTTGACCCACTTGAAACGGGTCAGGCCCTCCTCGGAGCCAATCCACAACATGTCTCCCTCCCCAACCATCACATTGATATTGACCGACAATAAGCCGTCCAGCTCGGTAAACCGCCGCATCCGGCCGGTCTTCTTTTCGTACAAAATCACGCCGTCGCCGACAGAGGCGGCGATATACCGGTCGCCGGCCGCGACGGCATAAACTCCGCTGGGGTTGTCGGTGTATGGCACCGATGTTGATTTTTCGGTGGTCAGATCGATCTCGGCCAGCCCCCAGCTGGAAGCAACATAGAGGTATTTGTCATAAACGGTCATCTGCCGTATCGACCCGCGCAGAATACCCTCGAGGTCCTTCAGGCGACCGACCTTGAGGTTAACCAGATCGATAAAGTAGGCCCCCTTGTCGGTGCCGATGACCAGTCTGCCGGGAATCAGCTGCAGATCGGTGATGAAGAAATCCCCCAGGATGTCATCGGCCACGATCATGGCGCTGTCGGTCGAGGGCCGGTAGAAGGCCAGGCCGTGCGCGGTGCCGATCCAGACCGAGTCGCGGCCGACGGCCGCGGCGGTGCATTCCCGGTCGGGCAGGCCATCACCCCGGGCGAGGGTAACGCAGTTGCCATCGCTGCGCCGCATCACGGTCAGACCGTACTGCCCGGCGAAATAGAGATTGGTTGAATCACCGGCGATGTCATAGATGATTTCGGAATCGAATCCGGGGATGTACCGGGTTTCGAAATGAGTGAACCGCCCGCGGGAACGTTCGAACAGGGTGACTCCCTGCCGCACCGGACCATAGGCCGAAACGGCGTTGCCGCCGTTGCCGGCCATCCAGAGCGAATCGCCGTCGATATAGAGCGCATCAGTCTGCTTCTGCAGGAGCCCATAGGTCAGAAACTCGGCCGTGTAGGTGCGGTCGTCGGCCTTGAGCGGCCCCATCCCCCACGTGCCGAAGAACACCGTGCCGCTCTGATCGTCCAGTTCGGCCGAGAATTTCCAGTTGCGCAGCTGGTTATCGCTGAAGTATCCGTCCGGCGACATGGTGTACCCCGGCGGCAGGAACAACACCGGCATCGGCACCCGAATCCGGCAATCCTGATAATCGCTTTCGGGGAATTCGGTTTCCAGATACCAGGCCCCCAGCCCTTCATGATAGCTGTAAATCCCCGCCTCGGTTTCCACCGTCAGCTGGGCTTCATCGAAAAACGTCGCCATCCTTTTTACCTGATGACCGTTCAGGCCATCGGAGGCGGTAATCGGGTCTTCCCAGCGACGCTCGTAACGGTGATACTTCAGAATCCCCTCGGTCGTACCGAACCAGACGTAGTTGTTGGTGGTCATGAGGGTCGTGATGTAGGAGAAATCGCTCCAGGAGACGGCCTGGCCGGGGATGATCTCCGCCGGAACCGCCGCGGCGCAGAAGAGAAGCACCGCCATCATGAGGCCACCCGCTTTCATCGGCGTTTGCCCAACGGATGGTGCAGGAGATCGATAACCGTCAGGGCCATGACGGTATACCCGATCTTGATCGCCCGCTCATCGACTTTGAACGCCGGGTGATGCCACGGTTTGTCGGCGCCCTGCGCCTTGTTGGCGATCCCCAGGCGGAACATCGACCCGGGGACCTGTTCCAGATAGCAGGCGAAATCCTCGGAGCCCATGACCAGCGGCGGTTCCATCACCCGATGTTTCGGATATAGCCGGTGAAACGATTCGGCGATACGGGCGTTGACGGTCGAATCACAGCGGAGCGGCGGGTAGGCGCCACGGGAGACGACCTCGACCCGCGCGCCCAAGCCGCGACCGATGCCGACGGCGTTTTTTTTAATGAGTCCCGGCAACCGGCGGGTGATGGCCGGGTCGAGCGATCGCGCGGTTCCCTCGATGACCACCTCGCCGGGAATGACGTTGCGGGCTTGGCCGCCGCAAATCGTGCCGAGGGTGATCACTACCGGGCGAAGTGGATCGGTCTGCCGCGAGACCACCTGTTGGAGGCCGGAGATGATCTCAGAGGCGACGGCCAGGGCATCGACCGCCATGTGCGGCAAGGCGGCATGGGCGGCGCGGCCGATCACGCGGATATCGAAATCATGGACGGCGACGAAGTTGACGCCGTCGCGCAGTCCGATGGTCCCCACCGGAAGAGCCGGATCGACATGAAGTCCGAGGATGACATCCACCGCCGGGTTTTTCAAAACACCCGCCTCAACCAGCGACCGGGCGCCGCCGGGAGGTTGTTCTTCGGCCGGTTGACAGATGAACCGCACCCGTCCGACCAGATCGTTGCGCAACCGGGTCAGGAGTTTGGCCGTCCCAATCAGAACGGCCATATGGACGTCATGCCCGCAGGCATGCATCACCCCCGGATGACGGGAGGCGCAGGGCAGGCCGGTTTGTTCGTCAACGGCCAGAGCATCGATATCGGTTCGGACGGCGACGGTCGGTCCCGGCCGGCCGCTGTCGAGATCGGCCCAGAGTCCGGTCGGCGTCTTGCCGCAGGATATTGTGAGGCCGAGTTTTTCCAGTTTCTTCTTGAGGGTGAGGGTGGTGCGGAATTCGCGGTTGCTCAGTTCCGGATACCGGTGCAGTTTTCGCCTGAGAGTCAGAACCGATTTTTCAATGGGGATGGCGATCAGGCGTGCGGCCACGGCCGACAGATTATTCGATGTCATCGTCCTCCTCCAGGTTTTTTCCGGCGCAATTTCGCCTCGCCCGGTTGGCGAACCGGTGTGCGGCCCGCAACGGCTCGGGAACCCGGTATCCTTGAAGACAGCCGGTGGCATACCGGACGGCATCCGCCAGATTACAGCGATGACCGGGAGAGATGTAAATCGGTTTGACGTTATGCCGGCTTCGATACACCCGGCCGACCTCGCGGTTTTCGACATAGAGCGGGGACGAGGACCCCTTATGGGGCGGGGGGTCATCATATTGCCCCGCCAGGCGACGGCGGGCGCAGCCGATGGACGGGGTATCGAGCCAGAGGCCGAGATGTGCGGCCATACCACAGAAACGGGGGTGGGCGATGCCATGCCCGGCGAAGATGATAAGGTCCGGTTTCACTGACAGGCGTTGAAACGCCTTGAGGATGACCGGGCCCTCGCGAAAGGCGTGCAGGCCGGGGATATACGGAAAGTCGGCGTCGGCCCAATCGGACACCTTCTCGCATTCGGTCATGGCCGGGTAGCGGAACAGGGCCACGGCGGCATAGAGGAGGTTGGCAATATGGTCGAAGGCCGTGTCGACCCCGGCGATCAGGTGAATTCTGTCGAGGGCGCCATCGATGATGATTCGGTCGCGCAATTGGTGTTGGAGGGAGACAGCCTCTGCTTCGGTTCTGGGCCATGGATGCAGATCGCGGACTTCCATACCGTCATGATCCTGATCGCTTCGCGGACAGCCCGGCCCCGGACAAACGACCCATCCCGCGGCAGTCGCCGCGCCTGTCTGTCTGTGGCCGACACCATCCATTGTGCAGGGTCACCCCAAGATATGTCATTTGGCGAGACTGTCAATGACGAAAGAAGAGACCGCTCATTCCCTCCGGCCGTCAATCCTTGAACAGGTCGTCGAATGATTTCTTGCGCCCTTCCTTGTTGGCCATGCGGTCGAGGGCCCGGGCGCCGACCACGCGCGGTTGGAAGAAATCGCAAAAATTGGCTTTTTCCTTGTTCTTGACCGTTTCATCGATCCGTTCCCGGCAGTGATGCGCCGCCGTGGGATCATAGAAACGGCACCCCCGGCAGCATTTTAGGTCGGCCAGGCATTTGCCGCAATGATCCACCCGGGTCGGTTTGCCGGTGATACCGGTGTCCCGGCCGCAATTCCAACAGCTGAGTCCCATGCTCGGTCCTTTCGTCTGCGCCGGTATATGGTACGCAGGCGCGGGGATAAAGTCAAGGCGGAGCGATTTCGGTCGGGTTTGCCTTCGGCCGTGTATAATGAGATAACGGTCAGTCGTCGATTGGAACAATCCCGGCCCGGGGCAATTGCGACCGAAGGGGCGGAAGACCGGTTTGTCATGAGGCAATTTGCCCCGCTTGGATGCAGGCGATAGGATTCCAATATCGCCGTCATCGAATGGATTTTTGCCGCCGGAGGTAAATGATTTTGCCCGAACTGACGATACAGTAATAGCTTGACAGGGATGTTCAACAACTTCCATATTGGACCCATACAAGGGATGGAACATGGAGTTCGATCGTTCAATCTTCAAAGCCTATGATATCCGGGGTATCGTCCCCGACCAGCTGACCCCCGAGATCGCTTACCGGATCGGCAACGCCCTGGCCGGATACTTGAAACCGCAGGCGATCGCCGTGGGACGGGATATGCGCGTCTCCTCCCCCGCTTTGTTCGATGCCTTATCGGGCGGCATCATGGACCGGGGCGTCGATGTCGTCGATCTCGGGATGGTCTCGACCGATGCGCTCTATTTTGCGGTCGGCAAATACGGATACGACGGCGGAGTCATGATCACCGCCTCGCACAATCCCCCCGAATACAACGGTTTCAAGGTCTGCCGCAAGGAGGCCGTGCCGTTGTCCGGGTCGCAGGGACTGGATGTCATCGCCGAGGACCTGGCCGCCGACCGGGTGGAAAAATCCTCGCGCACCGGCTCCATCGCCCGCCGGGACATCTCGGCGGATTTCGCCGCTCACGTGCTGTCGTTCATCGATCCCACCGTGATCAGGCCGTTTTCGATTGTCCTCGACGCCGGCAACGGCATGGCCGGACAGATTCTTACGCCGGTGTTCGCCAAGCTTCCCTGCAAGGTGACGCCGCTCTATTACACCCCTGATGGCACCTTCCCCAACCATGCCCCCAATCCGATCGAGGCCAAAAACCTGATCGCGTTGCAGGCGGAGATGAAGAAAGTCAACGCCGATCTGGGGGCGGCCTTCGATGGCGACGCCGACCGGATGTTTTTGCTGGACCGTCACGGCCGCGCTTTGGGCGGCGACATGGTCACCGCGCTGGTGGCCGACAATATCCTCACCCGTCATCCGGGCGAAACGATTCTATACAACCTCATTTGCAGCCGGGCGGTGCCGGAGTTGATCGCGCGCCGGCGTGGCATGGCCATCCGCACGCGGGTCGGCCACGCCATCATCAAGCCCTTGATGAAAAAACATAATGCCGTCTTCGGCGGTGAACATTCCGGGCATTTCTATTTCCGCGAAAACTGGTTCGCCGATTCCGGCCTGATCGCCCTGCTGGTTTGCCTGGAGCTTTTGTCCCGTTCGGGACGGGAACTGCACGAGATTCTGAAAGAGATCGATCCCTATGTGCGTTCGGGCGAGATCAACAGCCGGGTGGCCGACGGGGAAAAGAAGATTGAGGAAGTCGCCGCCGTTTTCCGCGACGGCGAAGCCGACCGGATCGACGGCCTGACGGTGCAATATCGCGACTGGTGGTTCAACCTGCGCCCCTCCAACACCGAACCGCTGTTACGGTTGAACGTCGAGGCCTCCGGCCGCGACCTGCTGGATGAAAAGGTCAAGAAGCTTCTGGATGTGATCAGGTCCTAAAATGACGGGCAATTTACGCATACTGGTGGTGGACGACGATCCCTATTTGTTGGATCTGTTGATCGAAACGCTCAAGACCATCGGGTATGAAGCCAGCGGCGCCGCCGACGCCGCCCAGGCGTTGGCACTTCTGCAAAAGACCACCTTCCATCTGGTCATCACCGATATCAAGATGCCCGGCATGAGCGGGATTGAACTCTCCCGCCGCATCCACCAGGAATACCCCCATCTGCCGGTCATTTTCATCTCCGGCGTCTTCACCTCCAGCATCCTGAAAACGATCGACAAGGAGCCGTATCTGCCCAAGCCGTTCCGCATCGGGCAGTTGGAGGAACTGATCGCGAGGGTCGTGGCGGAGAAATCCGGCGAGGAGGCAGTCCGCACTCAGACGGTGCTGGTGGTTGACGACGACGAGAGTTTCCGGGTGATGCTGACCGAGACGCTGAAGATTTCCGGGTATGGCGTTCGCAGCGTCACCGATGGCGAGGCGGCGGTGCGGGCGCTGGCCGAGGGAGAGTTTGCGGTCGTCATCGCCGATATCAAGATGCCGGGGATGGACGGGATCGCTCTGGCCAAGCATATCCGTCAGAATTATCCCGGCCTGCCGGTCGTGTTGGTCACCGCCTATTTATCGAGCGCCGAGCAAAAGGAAGGGGCCAAGGTGGCCGACGGTTTCCTGATGAAACCGTTCCGGATCGAGAGCATCACCGCGCTGTTGGAGGATATCCGCGACAGCCGGATGTCTCAATCATAGCCAATCAGAAATCTGTTCAACCAATTTCGCGAATCCATCACGACACTTCCATTATCGCCGCTAGCTCGAAGCATCGATGGCCAATCCGCCGACAATTGCAATCGTCCCGTCTGCTCACCCGACGACTCTTGACAGGTGGTTGAGATGATCGGTTCTCGATGTGAGAACAGTTATTGGCGAAGGAACACAATTACTCCGACGTCAGCAGGGTGAGGTGGGCGTATTTGGCGACCAGACGCTTGGGACCGTAGGCGGGAAAATCGACTTCCAGGCGCATATTCTCGCCGCGGCCATCCACATGCAGCACCCGCCCCTGCCCGAAGGTCGGATGCCGCACGATCTGCCCCGGACGGAACGCACCATTGTCCTCGTATTCGTAATAGGTTCCTGAGGGGGTGAGGTCCTCGATGTCGCGGCGGCGAGAGCTTGAATCACGATCGTCCGATCGTGACGGGCCATGTTCCCAGCGATAGGAACGGTAATCGACCCGATCCACCAGATGCTCGGGAATCTCCTTCAGGAATCGCGACGGGACCGCCTGTCCGGCGCCGTAGCGATGCCGTTCGCGGGCGGCGGTGAGATATAATTCCTTCCGCGCGCGAGTGGCCCCGACATAGAAGAGCCGCCGTTCCTCCTCCAACTCCAACGGATCATCGAACGACCGCGCCAGCGGAAAGAGACCATCCTCCAGACCGGTGATGAAGACGGCGTCGAATTCCAGCCCCTTGGCGTTGTGCAGGGTCATCAGGGTCAGGACATCATCCCCTTCCTGATAGGTATCGAGCGTGGTGTAGAGGGTGATCTCGGCCAGGAAATTGTCGAGGGTCGGTTCCGGATGTAACGCGGCGAATTCGGCGGCGGCGGCGATGAACTCATCGATGTTTTCCTTGCGCGCGTCGCCGGTAATCGGGTCTTCCTCCATTAAAGCCTTCACCAAATCGATTTTTTCGAGGATGGTCTGGACGAAGATATCCAACGGCTGGGTCGCGGAAGCCTCTTTCAGCGAGACGATGACCTGCGTGAACTGGACCAATCCCTTGCGCGCGCGGGGACCGATGGTATCGACCGCCTCGGCTCCCGCGGCGGCGGCAAACAGGGTGATGCCCGTTTTTCGGGCGTAATCGGTCAGGTGCGCCAGGGAGGTATCGCCGAGACCGCGCTTGGGGAAGTTTACCACCCGCACGAACGAAGCTTCCTCGGCCGGATTGGAGACCAGTTTCAGGTAGGCGATCAAATCTTTGATCTCCTTGCGCTGATAGAACGATACCCCACCAATGATTTGATACGGCAGACTCCGGCGGCGGAGGGTTTCCTCGAACGCCCGCGACTGAGCATTGGTGCGATAGAGGATGACCATGTCCGCCAGTTTATAAGCGTCGCGGCGGCCGGCGATACGGTCCACCACCCATTCGGCCTCGTCCCCCTGCGTCTCGTGCAGGGCCAGAGTGATTTTGTCGCCCCCTTCGATTTCCGTCCAGAGGGTCTTGTCCTTGCGGGTGGTGTCGTTCTTGATCACGGCCGAGGCGGCCGAAAGAATCGTCTGCGTGGAACGGTAATTCTGTTCCAGCTTGATCACCCGCGCGCCGGGATAGTCGGCTTCGAAATTGAGGATATTGGAA
>JAAZOE010000300.1 GCA_012797915.1 Candidatus Zixiibacteriota bacterium
CTGTGTCGAGAACGATTCTCCGGGGGCCGGATGCGGCTCCGTCATCTCGAACGTCTTGAACCCCCGGAGCCAGGTGATTTCCCCCTCGACATGATCGTGACGTTTGAAGCCGAAACCGAGAAATTCCTTGTGCTGGTCTTTCGCCAGATCAATCCCGAAAAAGACCACATGTGTCCCGGCGATGAAATTGACCGTAAGCCCGTTCTGGCTGACCTGCCGTCGCATAGACCCTCCTCCTTTCGGTTGGGATCAGCGATGACCTCGAGGCCGAACGGCGGAGCCGCCGCCGGCGGGTCGACCGCTGTCCATGTCTGTAATCGTATATGGTGTCGCCCAACGACCGCACAGGCCGATCCGGTACGGCGGCCGTTTTCTGCCGGTCACGATGAGGAGATTGCCCGGTTGTGGTATGCCCGACTGGATAAAAAGAACGGCGATGGCGGGGAGTTTGTCAAGACGATTCAATCAGATGCAGGCGAGGCCTGACATTTTGTGCCCGGCAGATGTTCGGAGGCCGGCCCACAAATGTTGTTTTCGGGTTCGGGCAGGTCTTGATCCGCCAACGGCGGATTGTGACCTGCCCGTCACCGATTTTGTGCCTAGTCCGCCGGTGACGGATCCAGAGGCCGGCCTAAAAGCCGATTCTGGCCGTTCTGCAGGGTTCGTAGCCGATGACGCTTCCTGCGGCGGCGGCGATGACCCTGCAGTCCTTGTCGCGGCGTCAGGAATCCTTTCCTGACGCCATCTGGTTTGCCCCTCCCAATGTGACCCAGGCGTCGATCGCCTACGGCAGGCAGTGGATGGCGGTTCGTGCTATCGTTTCCTTAATCGCCTTGTTGATACCATTCGTACTTTTCGCCGGTCCAGTAGATAATGCCGCTGGCCGATTCGAGTTTCTCGACCATCAGGGCGTCTGCTTTTAGCTCAGGAGGAGGTAATTCGGTCGCACCATGCTCGACCTTTCCCCTCGGGTACACATACCATGCATCCATCCAATGAAAATCATCACCACCGGCTTTGCCCAACGTTCCCGCCCCAAGCACCTCTACCCGGTTTGATTGGCCACTCACCACCGCCAAGCCGATCTTTCCATTAATAGTATTTTTAATAAGAACGGCGTAATCGGCAATCGAGTCACCGTCAAAGTCGCCCCTTAAATAGAAGGGGTTGACGTGAAAGCTACAAACGTATGCCGAATCGGGTTTCAGTTGCTGCAATGCCACCCTAACGACCGGAGGGATACTCTGTTCCTGCACCCATTGTTTATCTGCCTCCTGCGCCATTACGCAACTGGCCAGAGCGGACAGAACGAGCAATATCTTGATATCCATTATGCCTCCCTATTGAGTAAAGGAGTGTGATCCAGCAGCGCACACCTCATCCGTCCAGGTTCTTTCTTATCAATTCTTCTGTAAATTCGATTGTTGCTTTCACGTCTTCCAGTTCGAACTTTTCCCAATCGGCATGCGTGGCTCTGGTACGCACATCTGCCGCTGCCTTCGCTCGTTTTGACTGGACTTGAGTCAGGATGCCCGCTCTTACCAGTCCATTAATGAGAGTATCAAGTTGTATGCCATTTTCCTCTATGCCGGTATTGCGGCAAATGGTCCGCGCAGTGTCTTCAAATACGACGCCAGCAATGACCCCGGCTTGGTTTTTATACCCAGCCATGGCATATTCCTTAGCGTGATCGAGGAAGTCGTCAAATGCCGTTGCCCTGACCCTATTCTCTATGGAGACCAACAATCCCAAATTCATATCGACCAATAACAATTCCAATATCGCATGGACTTCGCCCACCGCTTGAGGGGCGACATTCCCTCGATCATTACCACAAATCCTATCTGTTGACGATCTATATGGGTTGCCATGATCATTCACAACAAGATGCACAAGGTTTTGTGCGGACACGAGCCAACCAATGCAATTTTGCCGTTGCAATTCGTCGCGTACCCAGCCATCACCTCTCCCATATCTTAACTGGCGGCCCGAGTTTATCAACTCCGTGATTCTATTCTTTATTTTCTCTTCAATTCCCATTGCATCATCCCCATTTAGAGGCCTGGAATCGGTTACGTAAGCCCCTTTAACCACTCCAGACAAATTACTCGGTCGTCTTTACGCCGCCGTATACCGCGTTTCTATGCACCCGTTTAATCTCTTTATGGCTTACGAGTAAGATAGTCGAATTCTTTTTCAAGCGCAAGCCATTATGATAGCCGACTCGGCGTTATGATTGTCTCCGCCAATGTTTTTCCCCCCCCGGTTTCGCTTGACAGGGGCGAATCAAATGCGGATAATGGACAAAATCGCGACGGGAAACATCGCGGTATGGTCGACGGAACCCACCCTGAAGGGTGGGGCATCTGGCTTCCTGGGTGGCATCGCTTGAACCCACCCGTCATGCCCCGCCGTGGGCGGGGATTATGGGTGGGGCACCCGATGCCCGGCGGCGATTGAATTGGCAACCGCGGCGCAACGGTAGGAGGACGACGACATGGAAGCGGTACCGATCATCAGCGGCGCGCCGTTCGTCATCCTGCTGCTGCTTATCGCCGTCCTGCCCTTGTCGGCGCCCCGGTACTGGGACTCCAACCGCAACAAGGCGATCATCACCGCCATCGTCAGCCTGCCGATTCTGATTTTTCTCCTGATCGATTTCCGGGGCGAGCTGGTTCATTCTCTGAAAGACTACGTCTCGTTCATCATCCTGCTGGCGTCGCTCTATATCATCTCCGGCGGCATCCTGATGACCGGCGACCTGAAAGCCACCCCGGCGACCAACAGCATGTTTCTGGTGGTCGGGGCGATCATCGCCAACCTGATCGGCAACACCGGGGCCAGCATGGTC
>JAAZOE010000301.1 GCA_012797915.1 Candidatus Zixiibacteriota bacterium
CGTGGGCGACGCGGTGTATATCATCACCTTCGTCTTCCGCGGCGGTCCGCCGCCTATCTGCGGGCCGTAGCCGAACCGTTTGCGGTCATTCCCTGACCGGACGGAACAAGGATCGAAGCCCCGCATCGGCGGGGCTTCGCCTCCGAAGGATTTAGTCATGAGGGGGGAGGATACATAAAAAAGGCGGCCCGACCGGGCCGCCTTTTTCTCAGGTTGAATCAGGGGGCAGGGGCTATTTCCGACGGCGGGCGATACCCATCCCGACCAGGCCGAAGCCCACCAGAAGCATGGTGGCCGGTTCCGGAACCGGGTTGGTGGTGACAGCCAGGCTGACCCCGCAATTGTAGTAGTGACAGTCGGAGTCAATGCCGAACCCGAAGACGCCGTCGGCGGCGTATGAGTTCAGCGTTCCCAGCAGGTCGGGGTTGAAGTCGAAAACGACATCATTCCCGCGGGGGTAGCCGCCCAGCGGATCGGACCAGGTGCCCATCAGGGTCCCGTCCCAGTTGGCGAAATAATTGGACGGGTTCTGGTAATCCGTGAACGTCTTAATACCGCGGGTACCCGTCGGCGGCGTGTTCAACAGGTTCACCCAGAGGGTGTCGTTGTTTTCCACGGTCCAGTCATAGATATTGTGGAATACAAGAGACGCCCCGGTGATGGTCTCGCCGGTATGGGTCCAGTTGATTCTCCACGAATACGCCAGCGTATGATCCAGGTCGCCCAGATCCGCGTCATAGGGCGTATACGTGTAGACTGCCGCCTGGGCCGGGAGGGCGCCGATAAGCAACGCCGCCAGCACAGAGATGAAGAAACGTGCACATTTCATGAAGGGGTTCTCCCTAGTCATGGGTTCCAGTTGTCGGAAACCTAGTTGAGCAAATGGCGGGCCGATTATCAAACTATTCAGTGGGGGGGAATCTTACCTTGGGGCAGGGCGGTACTGTCAGGATGATGGCCGGGTCCGGCGCGCAAAAACGCTTGCCGTCACCATACCCCGCCGGTACATTGCCTCTTTATGGAAAGAGAGCGGGGAAGCCGACGGCCATGATAGGCAGCCAGAACGACGACGGGTATTGGATGAGAGTGGCCTTGACCGAGGCGGAAAAGGCGTATGCCCTCGGCGAGGTGCCGGTGGGAGCGGTGGTTGTCCGGGAAGGGCTAATCCTCGGTCGGGGATATAACCAGACCGAAACTCTCAAAGACCCAACCGCCCACGCCGAAATTTTGGCCATCACCTCGGCCTGCCAGGCGGCCGAGGACTGGCGGCTGGACGGCGCCGTCCTGTACTGCACCCTGGAACCCTGTTCCATGTGCGCGGGAGCCGTCGTCCTGGCCCGGATCGCCCGGATTGTCTATGGGGCCTCCGATCCCCGATTCGGCGCCTGCGGCTCGCTGTTCACCATCCCGACCGACCCCCGTCTCAACCACCGCGTGGAACTGGAGGGGGGCGTCATGGCGGAGGAGGTCGCCGCCATGATGCGCGCCTTTTTCCGCGAGGTCCGTCAAACCAAAGGAGGGAACCGCCATGACCGGTCCCAGTAACCTGCCGGCCATCCTGACCAAAACGACGTTTATCGGGCTGGTTGTCAACGTCGTCATCCCCACCACGCTTTTGGTGGTGATGGCGTTGGTTCGTGGGAACCTGACCGATCCCGGCGGTATTCCCTGGTCGGAGTCCGCCGGCGGCGGAGAGCAGCGGTTGTTGTTCTATATCCTTCTGGCGGTGGCGGCGGTCGATCTGGCCGTCGCCGGATTCCTTCGCTTCCGGACCCCCGCATCGATGCTGGGATCGGCCGGGGTACCCCCGGCCGAGCGGTTTGAGAAAGCCGCCATGAACATCTCCTGGATGATTTTCAGCGTCAACCTGTCGTGCACGATCTACGGTCTGGTGCTGGCCATCCTCGGTCTGCGGATCGAGGTGATGATGTTGTTTACCGCTTTGACCCTTATCGGGTATCAGCTTTTTCGTCCTCGGCAGAGGTTTTTGGAGGAGCTTTGGATTCGCCTGGAGCAGGACGGATCGCGCCGGCCATAGATTCTCCGGCGCCCGTGCGTGTCATTCATCTCGCAGGGGCGGTTCGCGAACCGTCCACGATATTCAACAGGCGCTTCTCGAAGCGCCCCTACGAATCCTACTCGATTCTTGGCGCAGGGGCGAGTGAGTTGCATGCCCGCTTTCTGTGCCTGGTCCGCCAAGGGGGGTTCTTCATCCGCCGGGGCGTTTTCTCAGGCCGAAGATTTCCCTTTACATACGGTCTAATTTCACTAATTTGGCGGCACGGGCCGGCTCCCGTCGGGGGAGCTGGTCGTCTATCATAGACCGGAGAGGTGCCGGAGCGGTTGAACGGGGCGGTCTCGAAAACCGTTGACCCTTCGCGGGGTCCCAGGGTTCGAATCCCTGCCTCTCCGCCAGTGGCGGGGGCCACTATTTCGCTGTCGCGCGCGTGATCAATCTATTGTCCCTCAAGAACAAGTTCGGTCCGTGTCCGTTACCTGCCGACGGGGCGGTGGCTTCTCTTTCGCTGTTGCGCGCGTAACCAGATTCCTGAATCGGGCAGGGAATTAGAGCGGGTTTCCACTCCTCACAAACAGGGATGGGCGGCCGGCCCATTGAATATCCGCCGTTCCGGCCGATACTATGGGAAAATGGCAGGTTGGAGACTCACGCCGGTCACGATGGAAAACCACAATCAGCCGTGGGTGGAATCAGACCCAACCCCAAAGCCGTTCACGAGGCTTGGTCCGGATACCGTACAGGTCCGCGAGGGAGGCGGCATCCTTTCATTTTTCGGCCTTCCTTTCCTGGCCGCCGGCGTATTCCTTCTCCTGGCCGGGTTGGGCGTTATTCCTTTCAGCAACGAAAACGAAATTCCGGGATGGGGTCATGCTCTGTTCATGGTCATGGGATTGGCTTTCATCACCGTGGGCAGCGTCCTGGTTTTCGGGCGATCGTGGACTATCATCGACCGGAGCGCCGGCAGCATCACCAAATCCAAAGGATTTCTCGTCCCGATGCGGCAGGATCAGCTGAGCCTCCGCGACCATAATCGCGTCGAGTTGCGATTCGAAAAGGGAGACTCAGATTCACCCGACACGTATCCCATCTGCCTGACCGGAAGCGGCGGCAGGACATTGAAGATCATCAGCGGGAGCGATTTCGCCGCGTCGTTCCGTCAGGCCGCCTGTCTTGCGTATTTCCTGCAATTTCCCCTGGAAGATGCCACCGGCGGCCATTCGCGGACCCTTATGCCGGAGGAACTGGCATCAGGAGGACTTTCCGCGTTCAAAGACAGGGCCGTCCACCCGCGGGTCGGCCGACCGCTGACGATGCGTTCGACGATCGATCAAAGCACCGGTGAGCTTCAAATCACGATTCCGTGCAAACCGTTTCGGATACTGGCCGCGATACCGGCCGTTCTGGGAACGATCATCTGGCTGTATATCTCATTCGATCTGGTAGAGTTTTTCGATAGGAGTAGTACCCCGACCGCGGTGCAGAACGTCTTTCTCCTCACTCTGCTGGTCATCATGGTGGGACTTCCAGTCCTGGGCGTAACCCGGGCCGCACTCCGCGCCCGTTTCGGGTACTCTCGCCTGGCGGCAGGCCGCGAGGCGCTGACGCTCTCGGAGCGAAGTATCCTCCGGGTCCGCAGCCGACGGCTTGAGGTGAGCCAGATAATCGATATCGATTATCAAACGGTGCAGGGAAAGCGGTCCGCCGTGCTGGACGAAGCCATCGCCGATGTCGGCGGGAGTCAACCGGGCGGCGGCAAGTTCTCCCCGGATTCACGCCTCGGTCGATTCCTGGCCTGGGCAGGCCGATTCGTGACGTCGGACGGTATCATCATCAAGAGTACCCAGGGATGGTACACCTTCGGGGCCGGACTGCCGGACGACGAACTGACGTATTTGCATCAGTGTATCAGGGAAGCCATGCGATAAGGTACCCCAGATCAGGCGTTCACAGGTGGACGACCGGTTCAGGGCGGGTCGGATCCGATCCCTCACTTTTGAAATAACCTTGACAAAGAACGCGTCTCCGACCATGATTGCCCCTGACGGAGGCGTAACGTGTGTTCCATGCCATACTACTGACAGCTTGGACGGTCTTCCACCTGTACCTCTTCCGGCATGTCTCGTCTCTGCCGGCCGTCAAACGCCGGTTTCGCTGGTTTGCCCTGCTGATCATGACGGCGATCTGCTGGACAACCTATTTCCTGCCGGGATGGGCGGATGGTCTCGGCTGGCGGGGAACGGCCCGAACGCTGGAATACGGCACGATGACCTGGCTGGGGACGATCTTCCTGCTCTTCACCTGCCTGTTCATTATCGATCTGATCACGCTCTTCGGTCTGCTGTTTCGAAAGTATCTGGCATTCTTGCGGACGGCGGCCATCACCCTCGGGATACTGCTTTCGATCCACGCCCTGTACCTCGGTTTCCGGGCGCCGGTCATCCGGGAGTACGAAGTCCATCTGGCGCATCTGCCGCCGCAATACGACGGCCAGACGCTGGCGGTCGTGTCCGACCTGCATGTCGGGGATTTCCTCGATGAGGCCTGGCTGGCCGCGCGGATCAAGCAGGTGAACAACCTACGGGCCGATGCCGTCCTCCTGCTGGGGGATGTTTTCGAGGGGGACAGCCCGGAAGAACGCAAGCGGAGCATGATGTCCCTGTTGCGAGGCCTCTCCGCTCCTCTGGGGGTTTGGGGGGTCACCGGCAACCACGACGGCCACGGCGGGCTGGAATCGACCGTCCGGTTTCTGGAGGCGTCCGGAGTGCGGATGCTGAGGAACCGATGGGTCGAACTCGAACCGGGAGTCGTTCTGGCCGGAGTCGATGATCCTCGCGGACGCGGTCCCGTCGCCGACCCGGCCGACCGGATTCGACAGGCGCTTTCGGGACGGCCCGATTCCTGCGCGACCATTGTGTTGTCTCATCGGCCGCGCGGGGCCGAGGTTGCCGCCTCCGCCGGGGCGGGGTTGATGCTCAGCGGCCATACCCACGGCGGACAGCTCTGGTTCTGGCCGTTCAGCTATTTCTGGGGTCTGGCCAACCCGCTCTTCGCCGGAGAGAGCGCAGTCGACGGCATGCCGGTGATCGTTTCCCGCGGGGCCGGCACCTGGGGGCCGCGGATGCGGCTGTGGTATCCGGGGGAGATCGTCCGGATAGTGCTTCGATCCGGCGCGAAGGTTCCGCAGACTCATCCCTGAAGGCGTGAGATATTCTGAAAACCCTCAAGCCCGGCCCCTCTCCCAGAGGGCGAGGGGAGATAGGACCCACCGTCTGTTGGTAGCGGGGCTGGGCACCCGAAGATTCAGTCGTTCAGTCGGGAAGGGGTTCCCGACCGCGCGGCAAGCCGGGACAAATGTCCGGGCACCCGTCTTCGGCCAGCCGGCGAACAAGTTGTTGACTTGAATTGAGAGGGGGGATTAATTTACCACTGAGGTTACGCGTACTATCTGACGGAGAATGTCTATGGGCCAACCGGCCGCGCGAGTAGGGGATCAGACCGCCCATGGTGGGGTCATAACCGGACCGGGGGTGCCGACCGTCCTGATCGGGGGCATGCCGGCCTGTGTTATGGGGGACATGCATGCCTGCCCGATGGTCAACCCTTCCCCGGGGGGACCGCCGCATGTCGGGGCCGCGGTCATCGCCACCGGGATGATGGTCTTGATCGGCAACAAGCCGGCGGCACGCGTGGGGGACACGGCCATTTGCACCGGCCCGCCCGATACAATCGTCATGGGGTGCAATACCGTCCTGATTGGCGAAGGGGGCGGCGGAGGCGGCGGGATGGCCGGCAGCGGGTCGGCGGGGCAGGCGGCGGCGGCCGGGCCGGGGAAGGTCGAAGGCCATTATTTGGACGTTAAATTCCAGGACAAAGGGGGCAAGCTGATCGCCGGTGTGGGGTATACAATCACCGGGCCGGGGAATATGAAATCCGACGGGGTTCTCACCGGGCAGATCAAAATCGGCGGCCTTCAACAGGGGACCTACGAAATCGCCCTGCGGGCGATTACTAAGGCGGCTTGGTCGGTCAAGGGGGCGCGGGTCGGCGACAAGGTCAAATTGCAGGTCGAAACCGCCGGGATCGCCGATGGCGAGAAGGCCGAACTGGAAATCTTCATCCGCGACGCCAATTTTGCCGATCACAGCCTGGTCAAGCTGGAGTCGAAAGTCGACGGCGGCAAGGTCGAGGTCGAATGGGAGTTGAAGGTCGACGGCAAGTTCATGGAAGATCAGGAAGACAAGCAGAAGCGGGGGGGATACTCCTCGCCCAGTTTCTACTACATCGTCCGGACCGGCGGGCTGGCTTCCAAGTCGGCGATTTTGGAATATCGGGACTATATCGAATTGCGATACAAGGACGCGCAGGGCAATCCGCTGGCGAATAAGAAGTACCGGGTGATATTGTCCAACGGGGCGATCCGGGAAGGGACGCTGGACGGCAGCGGATACGCCAAAGTGGACAACATCCCGCCGGGAGCGGTCAAGGTCTGGCTGGATCCCCGGCAATCGTGACGGGGCGGAGGCGCAGACGTCAATCTCATGGGTAATGTGATCGAAAGACAGGTGCGGTTCCGCGAGCTTCTGGGAAACATCTCGGCCCAGTCGCACGGGGTTCTGGAGGGGGTCCTCAGCCGGATCAACGTCCATATCCTCGAGATGGAGGACGTGCTGTTTCATCACAACAGCGCGGTGATGATGCCGGAAAATCCGCAGGGGGATTCATCGGCGGACGGGTCGGAGGACGATGCCGAGGACGCCGGCGACGCGCAGGTGTCGCAAGCCCAGGC
>JAAZOE010000030.1 GCA_012797915.1 Candidatus Zixiibacteriota bacterium
AGAGCAGGATTGCCGCCCGGCCCGGCAACGGCGAGAAAATCGCTCTTGTCCCTCCGGCGGCGGAGCGTATATTGAGAACGAGAAACCGGGCAAAACACCGGCTCGATCGAGGACGAACGACGTGGAAACGAAATGGACCTGACAGGCACGATTTTCGAGATTCGGCGATTTGCGATCCACGACGGACCGGGGATTCGCACGACGGTGTTCCTCAAGGGATGCCCGCTGGACTGCCGCTGGTGTCATAATCCGGAAGGACGATTGCCCGGCGTCGAACGGCTGGAAATTCGTACTGGGGATAACCGCCGGCGTTCCTCGGGCGAGTCGGGACAGGCGGTGATCGGTCGCGAAATGTCGGCGGCGACGGTCATGGATGAGGTCATGCGGGACGAGGTCTTTTACATCCAGTCCGGCGGCGGGGTGACCTTTTCCGGCGGGGAGCCATTGGCGCAGAAGGAATTTCTCAAGGCGTTGCTGGAGGCATCTCAAGAGCGGCGGCTGCACACGGCGGTCGATACCTGCGGATATGCTCCGGCGAAGGATTTCGAAGAGGTGTATGATCTGGTCGACCTGTTCCTATTCGATCTGAAACTGATGGATATGGAGATGCATCGCGAATATACCGGGGTGTCCAACGATACGATTCTGTCCAACCTGGCTCTGCTGGCCGACCGGGGCAACAAGATAATCGTGCGGATACCGCTGGTGCCGGAGATCACCTATACACCGGAAAACCTGGAAGCGATCGTGGCGTTTCTCGCACCTTTAAGGTCAGTGAGACGGATTTCTCTTCTGCCGTACAACAAGCTGGGCGAGGACAAAACCGACCGATATCATCTGCCTCGGCGGCGGCTGAATCTGACGCCGCAGACGGCAGAGGCCATGGAGCGGAAGGCGGCGATGTTCCGCTCGCTCGGGTATGATGTTCATGTAGGAGGCTAGGGCGATGAACGAACGGATCAGACGGTTGCGGGAACAAAGCCTGAACGCCGTCCCGACCATTTCGTTGGAACGGGCGCGGCTATTGACCGATTTCTATGCTTCCGGCGCGGCCGAGCGGGTATCGATCCCGGTGGCGCGGGCGATGGCCTTCGCCCATGTCCTCCAGAACATGACCATCTGCATCAACCCGGGGGAATTGATCGTCGGGGAACGGGGCCCGGAGCCCAAAGCGGCGCCGACCTATCCGGAAATTTGTACGCATACGCTCAAGGATTTTGACATCCTGCACACCCGGGAAAAGATATCGTTTAAAGTCGACGATGTCGCCCGGCAGGTCCAGCAGGAACGGATAATCCCGTTCTGGTCGGGGCGGTCGATCCGGGATCGGATATTCGAGGGGGTCGATCCGGAATGGAAGGCCGCCTACGAGGCGGGGGTATTCACCGAGTTCCAAGAACAGCGGGCGCCGGGGCATACCGTCCTCGACGGCAAAATCTATCAGCAGGGATTTGTGGATTTTCAACGGCGGATACAACAGAGCATCGACCGGTTGGATTTCTTCGCCGATCCGGAGGCATTCGACAAGCGGGAAGAACTGAAGGCGATGGCGATCGCGGCCGAGGCGATTATGGCTCTGGCCGACCGGTACGCAGACAGATTGGCCGAGATGGCGGTCGATGAATCCGATCCGGTACGGAAAAGCGAGTTGGAACGGATGACGGAAATCTGCCGGTGGGTGCCGGCGCATGCCCCCCGGACGCTGTGGGAGGCTCTGCAATCTTACTGGTTCGTCCACCTGTGAGTGATTATCGAATTGAACAC
>JAAZOE010000302.1 GCA_012797915.1 Candidatus Zixiibacteriota bacterium
AATGCGATGCGATACGAGGCGATTTCCAGGATTTTTTACGCAGTCGTTTACGCGGCTTTACGCACATCTACGCAATCGCATGCGACACAGCTCATTGCAGCTGCGTAAAAAATCGGGCCTGCTGCGTAAATGCGTAAATCGCCGCGATTCCGCATCTCATCTTCGGCCGCATCCCCTTCAGGTTTTTCCGCTTGCCCCGACTTGACCGTTTGCCTACATTGCGCCGGGACGTGATAACGACAGCCCGGACCGCCAGATGATTGAGAAAACAGAGCACACAGACAGTTCTTCCTCTGCCTCCTCCCCCGTTGCCGTCTTCTGTGATTTCGACGGCACCATCTCTCTCCAGGACGTCGGCAACCGGCTGTTCCATCACTTTTCGGACGGCAAATCGGACGACCCGGTCGCCAAGTGGCTGTCGGATCAAATCGATTCCCGGCAATGCTTGATCGAAGAAGCGGCCGTCATGCGGGAGGTCACCGAGGCCGATCTGCACGATTTCATCGACCGGTTCGAGATAGATCGGGCCTTTCCGGCCTTTGTCGATTTTTGTCGCACCCGAAAATGGCCCCTGTATATTCTATCCGACGGCCTCGATGTCTATATCGACCGCCTGCTGAAGCGGCACGGCCTGGCCGGCCTGCCGGTCTTTTCCAACCGGGCGGTGGTGGAAAACGGCCGTCTGCGGCTGGACTGGCCTTGGATTGACAACGAATGCGATCGCTGCGCCAACTGCAAAGGATTCCAGATTCGGCGCCTTCGCACGCCGGGGCAAACCGCCGTATATATTGGCGACGGCAAGTCGGACCTCTGCGCTCTGCCGGAGGCGGATATGATCCTGGCCAAGGGATTTTTGGCCGACCATTGCCGGCAAAACGGGATAGATTTTGTTCCGTTTAATGACTTCGCCGAAATAACCGACATACTGAAAGACAGTCCGCTAACGTTACGCTGATCGCATTCCAGGAGGAGTCGCGTCGTGAAAGCAATCATCATGGCCGGAGGATTCGGCACCCGCTTGCGGCCGCTGACCATCAATATCCCCAAACCGATGGTCCCGGTGGCCAACCTGCCGATGATGGAACATGTTGTCAACCTGCTCAGGCTCCACGGCTTCGATGATATCGTTTCCCTATTGTTCTTTCAGGCCGAGGTGATCAAGAATCATTTCAAGGACGGCCGTCGGTTCGGGGTCAAGATGGACTACCTCCAGCCTGACCAGGATTACGGCACCGCCGGGGCGGTCCGCTATGCGGCCGACTTCTGCGATGAGACCGTCATGGTCATCTCCGGCGACGTCCTGACGGATTTCGATCTGGCCTCTGCGTTCCGGTTCCATAAGGAAAAGGAAGGGGATGCGACCATTCTGCTGACCCGTTTGGAAAACCCCCTGGCCTACGGCATCGTCATCACCGACGCCGACGACCGGATTACGCGGTTCATGGAAAAGCCCTCCTGGGGAGAGATGTTTTCCGACACGATCAACACCGGCGTCTATATCCTCGAACCGGCTACCGTCCGGATGATTCCGCCCAAGACCAATTTCGACTTCTCGCAGAACCTCTACCCGATCATGCTGCAGAAGAACATGAAGCTTCTGGGACGGATCACCGAGGGGTACTGGCGCGACATCGGCAACATTGAGGAATACAGTGAGGCGCATCGCGATATCCTGGCCGGCCGGGTGAGGCTCGCCTTCGGGGCGGAAAAGCTGACTCAGGATGACGCCGTGATTTATAAACAACCGGGGGCGGAAATCGCCGACGGGGTGGTCTTTGGACAGACGGTCCTTCTGGGGCAGAAATGCCGGATCGGGGCGGGGGCCAAGATCGCCAATTCGATTATCGGCGACGGTGTGGTGGTCGGCGAGGACGTCCAGATCAACGATGCGGTCATCTGGAGCGACACGGTCGTCGATGCCCGGGCGACCATCGACAGCGCCATCGTGACCAGCCGGGTGCAGGTCGGGCGGAAAGCCTCGATTCTGGACAAGGCGGTGGTGGCCGATGACTGCCGAATCGGCGCGGGGGCGACGATCAAGGCCAACGTCAAGGTCTGGCCGGGGAAAATCGTCGATGACGGGGCCATCGTCTCCTCCTCCATCGTCTGGGGTGAAAAATGGAACCGCGAACTGTTCACCGATTCGAAGGTTTCCGGTTTGGGGTTGACCGAGTTGACCCCGGAGATGGCGGTCAAGCTGGGAGCGGCATTCGGCGCTTCCTTGGGACGGAAACAGCGAATTCTCACCAGCCGCGATGCTTCCGACGCCTCCCGGCTGCTGAAACGCTCGATGATGTGCGGGTTGATGGCTACAGGAGTAGATATCGACGACCTCGAAATTCTGCCGACGCCGGTCCTGCGCCGGGCCCTCCGCCACGGTAGCTACGCTGCCGGCATCTATATCCGTCATAATCCCTCCGACTACAACGTGGTCGACATCATCTTCTTCGACGGCTCGGGGCTCGATCTGCCGACGGCGAAATCGAAAAAGGTCGAACGGTCGTTCATCAACGAGGATTATCCGCGCGCATCCATGGCCGAGACCGGCCATCTGGAGGAACAGGAGCGGTTGTTCGACACCTATCGCGATGATTTCCTCGAGACGATCGACCAGGAGGCCGTCCGCGACGCCCGCTTCCGGATCGTCATCGATTATTCCTACGGTTCCGCCGGGCAGTTCTTCCCGGAAATCACCTCGGCGCTGGACATCGACGTCCTCGGCGTCAACGCCTATCCCAATCCGGCCCGCGCCGCTCAGCATGCCGGGGCCATCGGTGAAAAGATCCACCAGCTGGGAACCATCGTCACCTCCCTGTCGGCCGACCTCGGGGTCATCATCAATCCCTCGGCGGAAAAGATGATCGTCATCGACGAACACGGCCGCCAGATCGACGATCAGCTGCTGCTGCTGATGGGTCTCGATCTGTACCTGCGCACGCACGCGGCCAAGCGGATCGCCGTGCCGGTGGATGCCTCCATGGGGGTGGAAAAGATCGCCGCCGGGTACGGCGTGGAAGTCAAACGGGTGCGCAACGACCACCTGGCCATGATGGATGCGCATATTCGCGGCGGGGCCGACTTCGTTGGCGGCACCCGCGGCGGATTCATCTTCCCCAATTTCCAGATCGGTTCCGACGCCATGTACGCCATCGCCAATTTCCTGGAGATGATGGCCAAGACCAACGCCCGCCTGGGTGACCTGCGCCCGCTGTTCTCCAACTACATCCGCAAGAACGTCTCCGTCCCCTGTCCGTGGGGCAAGAAGGGACAGGTGATGCGAACGCTGATCATGTCCACCGAGGACAAGGAGCGGCAGTTGATCGACGGCGTCCGGGTGTTCGAGGAAACCGGCTGGGTGCTGGTCGCCCCGGACCGTCTGACCGCCTCGTTCGGCATCCTGGCCGAGGCCGACTCCGAATCGACCGTGGACAAGATCATCAAGCAGTACGCCGATCTGGTCGAGCAGTCGCAGGACTAAGGGGCGAGGCATCCCGCCTTCGACGGCATCGGGTCCGGAATTGAGCTCGTTTTCCCGGCCGACCTTCGCCGGCCGCAGGCAACCGTAAAAACCGCTTGCATAAGATCGTGTATTCCCTATATTAATAATAGGGAAAGCAGAAGTCATGCTTCCGGCCATGCACCGCCGGGGGAAGCAGTAACACCACCTCACCGATTTCGCTTCGCCGCAGGGTTCAAGGTAGCGTAAAAGTTTAGGAGGGAATCGTATGTCACGTTCGACAGTCACTTGGAGCGTGGTTTGCCTGGTGCTGGTTCTTGCCGCCGGCGCCTGGGCGGACCCGAATCTCCCCGCCCAACCCGCCGATACCTGTGAGAACCAACTTCCCGGCGACGCCAATGGCGACGGCCTGCGGGACATCGACGACGCCTCTTTCCTGAAATCCTTTCTCTGTAACGGCCTCACCCCGCCCGATCCTCTGGCCAATGGCGACGCCAACGGCGATTGCATCATCGACTGGAACGATGTCCAGTATATCTATGACCATGTGGCCAACTGGATCCCCTTCGACCTCGCCTGTACGTGCGTTGCGCCGCAGATCGGCTCTGCGCCCGAGTATTGCTGCACCCAACACGCCGGTGATGTCAATGGCGACATGGTCATTAACATCGGGGATGCCATCTACCTGGTGACCTATTTGTACCACAACGGCCCGACCCCGCCCACCCCCGCCAATGCCGATGTCAACGGTGATTGCGAAATCAATTACGAAGACCTTCACATCTTGTACTGCATGTTCGGAGGAACTTGCATAC
>JAAZOE010000303.1 GCA_012797915.1 Candidatus Zixiibacteriota bacterium
CGTATCAAAAACACCGAATCCTTCGGTCGCCGAGGCGGAATACTCCAACCACCCGTAGGGATTGAGCACCGGCCGCATCTGTTCCGGGGTCAGCACCCCGGGCAGGTCCTGCTTGTTGTACTGGATGACGATTGGCAGTTCTTCCAGGCGATACCCGTATTCGGCCAGATTTTCTTTGAGGTTGCTCAAAGACTCGATGTTTTCGTCCATCTTGTCCGGCTGGGAATCGGCCACGAACACCAGGCCGTCCACGCCCCGGAGCACCAGTTTGCGGGTGGCGTTGTAATACACCTGTCCCGGGACCGTATACAACTGGAATTTGGCGGCAAACCCGTTGATCGCCCCGATGTTGATCGGCAGAAAATCGAAATAGAGCGTCCGATCGGCATCGGTCGCCAGCGAAATCAGTTTCCCTTTGGTCTCCGGCGGCACCTTGCGGTGCACGTACTGGAGGTTGGTCGTCTTGCCCGACAGGCCCGGGCCATAGTAGACGATCTTGCAGCTGACCTCTCTGGTGGCGTAGTTTATCGATACCATGCGTGGGCTCTTCTCAATAGACCGCTTCCTGGCCGGTCAGGCGATGGATGGCATTCTTGATCTCCAGCCGGACCAGGCCAATGTTGACGTCGGGTTCACAGACGACCACCAGCAGACCGATACCGGCGTCGCTGAAAAACATCTTGGCGTTGTCCGCCTCGATCGTCACCTGGGTCAGCGGCGAGGTATTCAACCGTTCCAGCGACTTCTGGATGTTAGAGGTGATGGACGCCGCCAGGGCGCCGATCGCTTCCTCGTCGATCTGCGTATTGAGATCAGCGGCGATCACGATGCCGTCCTTGCCGACAACCATGCAACCGGTGATGCCGCTGGTCTTGTTCAAACCCTCAAGAATGTGATACATAGCGATCCTCCACCCTGGCAAACAGCGCCGGGCTGTACCGTTCACTCATATATTTGCGGACCATATCCGTCGCCTGCGCGATCCGGATATGAATCGTTTCATCGGCATTCGGCTCGGCCGCGACCAGCAGAATCACGCGGTCGATGCGGCGGACCAGCAGACGCACGCCGCGGGTCACGATATCAACCTTGTCGGGATTATCCTGACCGTCAACCCGGGCGATTAACCCGCGGTTCTGGTTCAACACCATGACCGCCAGGGGGGCCCAGACCTCGGCGTCATCGCCGCCGCGGATGAACTTCGCCAGGGATAAACCCTCCTGATCCACCAGCAGGGCCATCCGTACCGCCCCCGATTCACCCAGATAGGCCACCGCCCGATCGAATTGGTTCCCCTCGATCAGCGCCGACTGGGAAGGATGCTCCGGCCGCGCCGCCGGGATAATCTCCCGCACCGGGGGAGCCATCGTGGTGGCGGTATCGATGATGGTCGGCGGCGGCATCCGCCGGGACGACCGTCCTTTCCGCCCGGAGGCCAGATTGGCCGACAGATCAAGATAGACCGTGCGCAGGACGAACGGCGCGGCGACGGCCTGCAACAGGATGGCCGGCATATATTTGGTCATCCCCAGCGAGAAGGCGACCGACAGGCCGAGGCCGTACATGACGACCAGGGCTACGCCTAACACCGCCCCGAGGATCAGGCGATAGGCCAGCGTCAGGGCGATTCCCACCGACAGCGCCGCCAAGGTCGTGTTGCGCCGGAAGAGATAAAGAACCAGGCCGTAAAAGACCATCTCATAGAGCAGGTTCACCGCCGATCCGCCGCCGAGCCCCAGCCCCAGACGATGGGGAAATACTACCATCGGGACCGCCACAAGGATCAACGAGAACAACAAGACCGCACGTCTGGTGTTTTTTTCCATGGTTTCGTTCCCTCGCCGACTCAACCGGCCGCACGCGACAGCAACGAGGCCAGCTTCAGTTTCCGC
>JAAZOE010000031.1 GCA_012797915.1 Candidatus Zixiibacteriota bacterium
ACGGCGGTTTGGAACGACATGATTCACGGTTTGGAAAGAATGTTGACCTCCATGATGGACACGAACATGAAGACGCAAGGGTACAGCGCCGAAACGATGGTCGAAGTGCTGGATAAAGTGGGCGTCGTTATGGCGCTCATGAAACGGCTCCTGCCCGGGATCATGATTCTGTCCGGGCTGGCGCAGTTGTTCGTCGGGTTCGCGGTGGTCGACCTGTATTACACCCGCCGGGACAAGTACTTTCCCGGTTTCGGACCGTTTACCTACTGGAAGATACCGGAGGGCGCGTTCTATCTGCTGGGGCTGGCTCTGGCGATCCGCCTGACGATGCACGGACCGGGACTGGCGGTGGTGGATAATGTGCTGTTGATTCTGGCCGCGGCGTATGCGGTCTGCGGATTGGCCCTGTTGGAGCACCTGTTGCGGCGGTTGCAGCTGCCGCTGCTGGTCAAGATTATCTTCTACCTCGGCCTGCTGTTGATGCAGGTGCCGGGAATGATCATCCTGACGCTGGTGGGGCTGTTTGACAGTTATTTCGATTTTCGCCGGGTCCGGGCGCATACGTTGCGCTGAGAAGGAAAGGATAACGAAACATGAAAGTCATACTGACGGAAGATATCGACACCCTGGGCGCCTGCGGGCAGACCGTCGAGGTCAAGGCCGGCTACGCCCGGAACTTCCTGATTCCCCGCAACTTGGCCATTCCGGCCTCCAAGGGCAACCTGCGCGCGGTGGATCATCTCAAGACGCAGAAAGACCTGCGGGACAAAAAACAGCGCAAGGAAGCGGAGAAACTGCGGGACGAGCTGGAAAAGCTGAGCCTGACGGCCGAGGTGATGACCGGCGAGGAAGACAAAGTCTTCGGGTCGGTCACCAACCACAATATCGCCGACCTGATCGAGCAGAACGGTCATACGATCGATCGTCGGCTGATCCTGCTGGAAGAGCCGATCAAGGCGCTGGGGTTGTACACCATCCATATCAAGCTGGCCAAGGACGTCACCGCGGCGGTCAAACTACAGGTCGTCAAGAAAGAAAGCTAGCCCAATGGGGATGATCGAGGCCCATATCGACTTCCTGGCGGTGGATGTGGTCAACAACATGCCGGTGGTGGTGCTCGGTTCGGCGCAGACCGACAAGTTGCTGCCGATCTGGATTGGGGTCAACGAGGCCTCGGCGATCGCGATGGAAGTGAAAGGAATGGCGGCCGCCCGTCCCTTGACGCACGACCTTCTGAAGAATACGATCGAGGCGATGGGCGGGCGTCTGGCCCGGGTGGAAATCACCGAGCTGAAAGAGCAGACGTTTTACGCCCGGCTGTATATCGCGCTGGACGGCCGCGAGGTGGAGATCGATGCCCGGCCGTCCGATTCAATCGCCCTGGCCCTGAAGACCAGAAGTCCGCTCTACGCCGAGGAAAGCCTGTTTGTCATTCCGCGGGAGGATCTGCGCGACGAGGACGATGAGGATGAGGATCGTCCGCCGTCGCCGCCCCCCTCCGGCGATCAACCGCCGCCGTCGCAGGAATCGCTGGCTGACCGCCTGCGCCGGATCGACCCGCTGGAGTTCGGCAAGTATTCGCTCTGAACGGCGGCCGACCGGTGTTCTTCTGAGCGGAGTCTCGATGATGCGGAGGAGACATCCATCCTCTCGGTCTCATGCGCCCGTCTAAGCGTCATCGTTCGCGGATTTCCCCCAATAAAAAAGCCCCGGGAACGGGGCTTCTGCTCGTCGATTCCAAAATGAAAGCAAGGCTATTCGAGGATCGAGACCTTCTTGCGGTCCTTGCCGACCCGTTCGAATTTCACCACGCCGGTAATCTTGGCGTATAGCGTGTAATCACGGCCGACACCGATATTTTCCCCCGGCAGGAATTTGGTGCCGCACTGCCGGACAATGATCGTCCCGGCCGACACCGGCTGACCGCCATAAACCTTTATGCCGCGCCGCGGCCCATCGCTGTCGCGGCCGTTACGGGAAGAACCGACACCTTTTTTGTGCGCCATACTGCTATCCTCTGTCTATCGTCTCAGACTCTGTTTTGTCGGATGGGCATTTCGTCGCGGCCATCCAAAAGCCCTCTAATATACCAGACCTGTCGGTAAAAGCAAGGGGAAAAATACGGGCTATTTATGGGTAGGCCCCGGACTCATTATCTATTGCCGGGCAACTGGTTGCGCGGCCCAATCGTCTCCGTCGGAGGAATCGGTCTTCTTGGCCGGTTCCTGCGGGGCAACCATGATGGTCTTCTCGTGTTCGATCAACACCAGGCCCGGCTTGCCGCCGCGCGGCTTGCGGACATATTTTTTCAGGGTGTAACTGACCGGGACTTTGGCCGCGCCGCGGGCTTTGCTGAAAAAGGCGGTAATGGCGGCGACTTCCTCGATTTCCCGCTTGGAAGGTTCGAAGGTTTTATGGGGGACTTTCAGAACCACGTGCGAGCCGGGGCATTGCGAGGTGTGAAACCAGAGATCATACGGTCGGGCGTATTCGAACGTCGTGCGGTCGTTGTCGCCGCCGGTTTTGCCGACAAACACCGTCAGGCCGGTCGAGGTGCGGTATTCGCGGTAGGGACGACGGACGGCGGGTGAACCGGCCGGCGTCGAAACAGTCGTATGCACGTATTCCGGATACCGCTTGGAGGCGGTTTCGAAATCGCCTTCGAATAAGGCCCGGACCTCCTCCAACGACTCCAACTCCTGTCGGGTGTTGGCGCGGCGTCGTTCCAACAGCGCCAGCCCCTCCTTCCCTTTGCGATATCGTCGGGAGTACTGCTCGATATTCTCACTTCCGCCCAAGGCCGGGTCCAAAGGGATGGTCACCATCGCGCCGTCGTGGTAGAGATCATCAAGGTCAATCGATTCCATCCCCCGCCGCAATTTGGACATATGAATCTTCAACAGGTCGGCGAATTGACGATATCGTTCATAGTCCGCGGCCCGGGCGATATCGTTGTCGAGGTTGACCAACAGGCGCTGAAGACGTTTCAGGCGGGCATCAACAGCCTTGAGCGTCTTCTCCTGCAGGTTATCCGTCTCGACCGTTTCTCTGACGGCGTCGTGCGTTTCCCATTGGGCTTCCGAGAGCGTGGCGAATTTTCCGACCGGTTCGATGCCGGCCAGTTTGACCGGGAAAAACGCCGGCTTTCCTTTCAGACGGTACACATAAATCGGGCGGTCGGTCGATCGATAGGCGGCGACAATCGCCTGTATGCCGTCATGCACCCGCGACAGAGCCTCCGGCGCGGTTAATTCACCGGCGGCGGAAATATCGCCCGTCAGCGAGCGGGCCAGGTCGTACCCGAAACCATACATCCCCTTCTCCAATAAACGAGCCGGGTTGATTTCGGGAGCGTTTTCGAACAGACATTTCAAATCATCGACGGTAATCCCCAGCGGGTCCAGCTTTTCCGGCAATGCCGCCGGTTGATACGGTTGGCCGGCTGTGAAGGCCTTGTCTCTCAGAGAAGCGACTATGTGCTTCTTTTCATCCAGACCCCAGACGTTGCCGTTGGGACCAAGGAATTCGAAGACCAGATACGCACGATGCTTTCCGGAGGTTACTTCCATTTCGACGATCCGGTCGTTCGGATATTGCTGGATGGATGTCACCGTGCTGTCGATCATTTCCTTGGCGAAGGGACGAGGCTTTTCGGTCGTCTCTAGGCGGGACCGCCCGGCCGGAAGGATGAAGAAACCGTTCCGTTGGGGATGAAACGACATGGTCAGGCAATACCGTTTTTCCCGTTTGACATACAGCTGAAGAGCTCGTTCCTTACGGTAGTACTCGATGGCGGACAGGAGGCCCCCTTCGAGGTGGCGCGATGATTCGGCCAGAATCCGGGTGATGTCCAGCGAGGAAAGCATAGGGAGAATATATCGTGCGCAGAGGCAAGCGCCACCAAAAACCTCCGGCGGATGTATAAAGGGTGTTATGAAACGACCTTGCCATCGCGTCCCGTTTTTCATTCTAATCGCGGCGGCCTGTCTAACCGGCATGGCGGCCGATTCACCGGCGTCAGACCAGGGGATCCGGACGATTCGCGCGATGGTCGTTGCCGACCAGCATTTCGCCCGCCAAACCAACTGGGAACGGAAAGCCCGAGAGGTGATCGAGGCGGCCGACAGCAACCTGGCGGCCGTTCTGGGCATTCGTCTGGAAATTACCGGATACCGCCGATGGCGACATTCCGATGCAATGGACCTGTATCGCCTGGCGGAGATGATGGTCGACAGCCTCCCCCGTCAGGGAGCCGATATTCTCCTCGGCTTCACCTTGTCCCCGCGTCCATCCGGAAAAAACGCCGCGAGAACCGATGGCGTCACCATCCCCTTGACCGGTACGATGATCCGCCTGTATCAGGGCACCAGCGATCAAAATATATTCGCCCCCTACGTGCTGCTTCATGAATTGGGGCACCTGCTGGGGGGCGTGCATGTCAACAGCCCGACGTTGATGTCGCCGGTCTACGCACGGGTGATTTCGACCAACCTCGATCCCCTCAACCAGCAGATCATTCGCATCATCCGGGAGATCGACTTCGCCCGGGGATACGCTTCTCTTTCGCCGGCGCAGCTGGAGTCACTGGCCGGGTTGTACGAACAGGCGATCAACGCCGGGAATCACGAAACGGTGACGCTGATGCAATTGACCGAGATGTATATCGCCGCCGGGGATTATGTCCGCGCTATCGATGTCGGCCGTCGAATGACGGTCTATGACCCTCGGAATGGCGCGGTTTGGGATAAAATCGGCGACCTGCATGCCCGGTATGGCCGGGCCGATTCGGCGGTCGTCCTGCTGGAACCGGCCCTGGAAAAGGTAGACGACCCGGGACCGGTCCATCGTCGTCTGGCCTCTCTCTATTTCCGCCTTGACGACATGGACGCGTCCCGCCGCCACGCGGCTATGGCCGGACATCTTGGATTTCCCGTCGATTCGGCTCTGCGGCACAATCTTGACACCGACACGCTTCCCGCCGACCCAAAACGCCCCCGGCAGTAAAAAAGCCGGCCATGAAGACCGGCTTGTATCAGCTGTTTGATATTCTCAGACGATTGAAATCGTCGCTTCACCACCCGATTACGGCTGCGCCAAAGTATTGACCCGGTCGATTCGCTTTTGCAGGGCCGGGTGGTCATAGAACCAAAATTCGACCAGCGGGCCGGGGTTGGGGTTGGACAGGTTGTAGGCGGCCAGTTTCTCGAAGGCGACTGCCGCGGCGGCGTTGTCGTAATCGGTCATCTGCAGGCCGTAGGCGTCGCATTGATATTCAAAATAGCGCGACAGCGAGTTGGTGGCCGGCTGGATGAGGAACATGACCAACCCGAACGCCAGCAATACCAGCGGGAGGGAGGCAAAGGAGCTCAATTCGTCGAACCCGAGGCGGCGCCGGTAACGGCTGATTACGTTCGGCAGGATGCGGGCCGTCAACCAGCCGCAGAGGAGAATCAGGGCGACGATCATGGCGACAAGATACCAGATGTGATGCTTGACGTAATGCCCCATCTCGTGCCCCATGACAAAGAGCAACTCCTCGGTGGTGAAAGCCTTGATGATTGTGTCGTAGAGGACGATTCGTTTGGTGTTGAACAGGCCGGTGACGTAAGCGTTGAGTTTGTTGGACTGCCGCGAGGCGTCGACCTCGAAAACGCGGGAGCCCTCGATCCCCGCCTTGGAGGCGAGATTCAATATCTGCGTCTCCAGCTGTTTGTCTTTCAACGGCTGGAAATCATTGAAGATGGGGGCCACCAGCACCGGAACGATGACCAGGAGGGCGACGACAAACGGGACCGACCCGGCCGCAAACCAGAGCCACCAGCGGCGGGGGAAGCGGCGGACGAGGAAATAGAAGAAGCCGAACAGGATGGCCATGGCG
>JAAZOE010000304.1 GCA_012797915.1 Candidatus Zixiibacteriota bacterium
AGACGGGCGGCATCGAGATTGGCCGGCGTCCAGACCCCCTGATAGGCCGGTTGCCAGACGATCAGGTCACGAACATACGAATGGAAATAGGTGATCCCAGCCGACAGCGTGACGGGCCGGTCGATGGTCATCTCGATGCCGGCGTCGGAATGCTCCGCTTGTTCCGGGCGGAGATTGGGATTTCCCGCCGACCGCACGTCCCCTTTCCAAAACAGGGCATTGATCTCCGGCAGGCGAAACGACGTACCATACCCGCCGCGAAGAATAATCCGGGGATGCCCCTTCATCGTCACCGCCAAACCGGTCTTCTGCGACCAATGGTTGGCATCCCCCGCGGTGACGTCCTGGGTGGAATTGGCCGTTCGGATATGATCCCACCGCACGGCCGCATCGAGCGCGATATCATCCACCAGCGGCAGGGCGGAGAGGTCGAGGCTCTGCTTGTCCTGCAGATACAGGCCGATATTGTCCCGCACCGTCCGCCCCATCGAGGCTTGCGGTCGATAGAGGTCATCGTGATAAAGGATGTCCCGACGGACGCCGTTTCCGACAGCCAGTTCGTTGCGGCTGGAAAGCGATACTCGACCGATCGTCTGCAGGTCCAGCCTGTCGTTGGTGTATCGGCTTTCGTACCGCTCGGCGGCCAGCCGATCCTGGCGGTTGTTAAAGTACTGCTGAAGGCGCGTCCCCCCTAGAGACAGCTCGATTTGCGATCGTGACGACAGGTCATGTTTCAGTCGAAGCGTGCCGTAGAGTCGGAGGTCTTTCTTCCAGGCCAGGCTGTCGGGGGCGGAGACCTCTCCCGGCAGCCCTTCGCGCAACCGATACCGCTGGCTGGAAAAATCGATCACCGTCCGAGGCGAGGGATGGTACGATCCGGAGAAGAACCAACTGCGGCTGTCGTGCCCGGCATTGTATCGGGTTCCACTGTACTCGGTGACCGCCTCCGGCCGGGGGGATACGGTATAATGATAAGGAAAATCCCCATCGCTTGTTTTGTCGGTATAGGTCATCCGCATCGAGAATTTCTTCAGTCGAGGGACATTGGCGATGGTCGCTTCCCGTCCGATCGTTTTCCAGGCTCCCCACGATGATCGCACGGCCGCTTCCGGCTCCGGCCGTGTCGGATCGGTTCCGGTCACGATATTGACCACTCCGCCCAGGGCATCGGCCCCGAATCGGGCCGATTCGCCCCCCCGGTAGACCTCCACCCGTTGCACCGCTGTCAGCGGGACACCCCCCAGGTTCGCCTCGCCGGTGGCGGCCGCGTTCAACCGATGGCCGTCCAAGAGCACCAGCACATGTTTCGGGTCGGAACCGCGGATGCTGACCTTGACCTCATCCGATCCGGTCCCGCTCTTCTGAACGAACAAACCGCGTAACCCGGCCAAAAGATCGGCCACGCTGGCGGCGCCGGACCGCTCGATTTCCGCCCGGTCGATCACTTCGGTCCCGATCTCCGCCGGGATCGATCGCTTCTCCTTAACCGAGACATCGGGCACCGTGCGGATTTTGCGGGTCAGGCTAATCGTCAGGTGACGGGTTATATCGCCGACCACGTCGATCCGGTCACTGACGTACGGCTCGTACCCCTCGGCCGAAACCATCACCCGGCACGGCCCCGGCAGAAGATGATCCAGCGAAAACCGGCCGAAAAAATCGCTCCGGGTTTGGATGTCGGTTTCAACGATGGATATTAGTGCCCCGGCGATTGTTCGGCCGTCAACCGCATCGGAGACCGTCCCGGCGATACGGCTGGTAGTTTGGCCGGACACCGTCGATGTCAGACAGAGAGCGATAAGCCAAAGGACGAGATCCCACCCAAAGCGGGCGTGTCGGACAATCTGTCCTGAACGCTGCGGCAGGTCTTGATTTCGACAACGTCGGAATTGTGACCTGCCGTTATCCAGCAGTACTGAAACTGCCGGGCCGGTTCGCATGTCGGGATGATCATAAAAAACCCCGACAGCCTGCTTGAAGGTTCGGGAACGATTCAACCTTCCCTCCCGCGAGGGCCGCCGAATAAATGGTTCTCATTCCGGCAGGTCTCCTGGCTCGCGGCATCGTTCCTACCGGGACCCCTTCCCCGTCCGGTTGACCCGGGCGAGTGGTCGTGTGGTCCTTTCGTAGCCGCTCACAGTAGCGGGGCTGCGACGGATTTGCACCGTCTTCCCTATTAACCACCGTGGACCGGAATATCTCTTTGATTTAATATTATGCCCTCCCGCCGCTTGTGTCAATAAAAAAACCCCGCCTTGAGGGCGGGGTTTTCGAGGATTTTCGATTTCTAATCCGGTTGGCCGATCAAGCGGCCGGGTCAGAACGACCCTAATGCTCGATGATGATCCGGTAATCCGGATACTTGTACTCCTCAAGTAGCGGCATGACCGCCTCGAAACTGAACCCCGGGATTACCGTCGTGTCGTTGTTTAACACATCGATCACCTTGATCACCGCGTTCTTATACTGGTCTGTCACCAAGTTGTGGATCTTGACCGTATCGCCAAAGACCAGCTCCTTGGCCGTATCCGGATAGGCATAATACTTGGTCGTGTCGAAATTGGACCAGCCTCTCTCTCTATATATCCTGGTCCTCTTGTTCGACGGCGCAAAAATCGTGTTGTCACAATTGCCGTATATGGGAAGCGTATCCACGTCGAACAGGAGGTTTCCATAAAAATCTTCCAGCCTGTCGACGAATACGGTATCCCGGATATGTTCGCACCAGTACGCCGAGTCGTACGGCAAATAGAAGGAATCGACATGCTTCCAGTAGCCCCAGATTACATCCTGGATCTTAAGGGAATCGGCAGGATACGCCGCGGTCGAGGCCGTGTCGAAATCCGGAATAACGTACCCTTCGTCGAACCAATATCCATAGAGCACCTGCTGAACCACGATTTCATGCGGCTTGGTCACTCCGAATGTGTCGGCGGCCTGGACGACCTTAATGGTATCGTAGACGGTGACGGCCGGCCGGTCGGGGTCGATCACCTTCACGGTGATTTCCGTATCGACCGCCATCAACGTGTAGGACGAATCGATCACGGTGGCGTAGTTGATCCGCATGGTGTCGATCCAGGAAAACGCCTCGCCGCGGGTGAAGCTGAAGGTGTAGGTTTGCCCGGGCGCGAATCCCACGGTCGCATAGGTCGTATCGATCAACGTGTCCCCCTCGATCACGCTGGTGTCAATCGCAACCAGGTACGTCCCGCCGGGGAGCGCCCCGATAAATCCGTTCGTATCCGTATACAGCGGGGCATTCCAGCCGACCGCCGGCGAAGCGGCCAGAAGAGCGGAATCGACGCCGAACGTCTTGAACCCGTTTTCAATCTGAAGATGGAACGTCGGGTAGACCGCATGCGTCTGGACTTGGGGGGTCAGAGTGTTTTCGTCGTTTTTATCGCACCCGACCGCCATCACCAGGCTGAAGACCGCCAGAGCCGTAACCAGAAGTCTCATGTATCTTATCCTCCGATATGTCGCGACACAAAACGCAATAATAACCCCTTTTCGAGGCCGGGGCAAGAAAAATCCTGCCCTCATTTTATTTTGGGGACGACCCGGCCCGCCCGGTCGTGCAACGGGAAAATCCATTTCCGGGGGGTTTTTCGCCCGAAATCTAATCCGTATGATTTCTTGCCCGCAAGTAACTAACGGTTTGTAGGGGCCGACCTGTATATCGGCCCGGTTTGATTTGGGAGTAGGGGCCGGGTTTTCCGACCCCCGATTCAACCTAGGTTTCTAGGCCGCTTTTTCCACCATCCCCCACCGCCGCCAAAGGGCCAATACCCCGCCGAAAAGCATGATAATCGCCCCCGCCCATAAAATGCTCATCGTCGGCTTCTTGGACACTTCCATAATCAGCTGGTCAGGGGCGGTCCGGGGGGTCAATCCCGCCACAGTCAATTGGATTGCCCTCTCATCGGCCATGATTTTTTCCAGACGGACCGTCCGCCCCTCCAGCCCGGACATGAGCGGAACATCTTGATAGGCAAGCGGTTTACCTGCTTCGAAGACCTGCATCGGGGTAATGGTCTCGGTCTTGCCGGTACTGTCGGTCACCTCCAGAACGGCCCCGAATTGGGTCTTGGTCGCCGCCGCATGCGCCTGTTGATCGTACCCCTGGAAGGTGATCATATATCCCCCCAGCGGCATTGACTCTCCTTTATGGAGCTTGATCCCGTTTTGATCCCCCAGGTCGACAATCTGTTCCGGCGCCAGATAGAGGTCGTAGAACGGGGAACGGATGATATACGGTTTTTTCATCAGCCCCTGCATCTGCTCTGACCAGAACAACTTCGGACGGGCCTCGAATTCCTTGTCGCCCTTCTTGATGGCCAGGATGATTTCGTTGTTCGGGGTCGTGATTTCTCCGGCCATCCCCTTATAGGTTATCCCGATACCGAAGGCGCCGTCGCCGGCCTCACGGTCGATCCGAAGCTTCTGGCCGCTGGAATAGGCCGAGGACCCCAAAATACCCAACAACATGAGGGCGAATCCGAGATGCGCTACCTGGGCCCCGGCCGAAACCAGACGCCCCGGCAGATACCGGAACAAGGCGAATAAATTGGAAAAGAGAGCAAATGATACGGCCAGGATAAACAGGAGATCTCCGAACGACCGCACGCCGATAAAGGCGGCCACCAATGCCGCCACCGCCGCCGCCAAGGCCGAGGGAATAACTTTTCGAACCAGACTTCCGGTGGACTCCCCGCCCCGGATCATATAGGGTGAGAATCCCAGAAACAGCCCGATGACCACCGCCAGCGGGAAGGTCACCCGCGTGTACATCGCCGTGTCGACCGTGCCGGGATTGCCGAAAATGGTCGTGATCAAGGGCCATGACGTCCCGGCCAAGACCATGATCGCGATCAGGCTCAGGAGCCAGACGGAGACCAAAAGCACGAAATCGCGGGACGTTATCTTCAAATCGGCGGCCGAGGCGGTCACCGTCCGGAAACGTACCGCGAACAACCCCAACGCGAGGACCGCGTACCCGACCATGAACCCGACCAGGTAGCGATTGATACCCAGGTCGACGAAACTATGAACCGAAAATTCCGCCAGCACCCCGGATCGGGTCAGAAATGTGCCATACACCACCAGCAGGAACGTGAACAGGGCCATGAACAGGTTGGTTTTGCGCAGGGCTCCGCGAGATTTCTCGACCATAAAGCCGTGAATCAAGGCCAGCGTGGTCATCCAGGGAATGAACGAAGAATTCTCCACCGGGTCCCAGGCCCAGTATCCGCCCCACCCCAGCGTCTTGTAGGCCCAGAAGCCGCCCATGATATTCCCGGCCCCCAGCGCCACCGCTCCCAGCGCCGCCGGAGCCAAAGCCTTGGACAAAAACCCGTCGTATTCCTTTCGCGCCAAAGCCGCCATGGCCAGAACGAACGGCAGCGCCACCGCCGCATACCCCAAAAAGATGATCGGCGGATGGACTACCATCCAGGGGTCATGCAGAAGCGGGTTCAATCCCGCCCCATCGGGCGGGGTCGAGGGCAATTTCTCGAACGGCGACAGAACCATCAGGATCAGCAGGAAAAACAGGTTGATCAAGCTGTAGAAAAACATCGCCCAGCTGGTGTACCGTCCTCCCCGCTTCAGAAGGTAATATCCCAGATAAGCCAAAATCATCAACCATAGGAGATAGGTCCCCTGCTGGCCGGCCCAGAAGGCGGAAATGAGATAGAACAATCCCAGGCTGCGCGAGGAGTATTCATAGACGTACCGGTAGGAATAATCCCCGGTGATGAAATAGTAGAAGAGCAGCAGGCCGGCCAGGGATATCAGAATCGTGAAATAGCCGTAACTGGTCCGGGCCAGTGGAAAGACGCCCGCCCGACCCCGGGCGGACAGGTAAAAGGCCACCGCGCCGACGACCATCGCGGCGGCGGCCATAACGATCAGAATCGCCCCGATATTCACTCCTTACACGCCCCCCTTTTCCAGCGCTTCTTTCTCCATTCCCTGATATTTGGAGGGGCATTTCACCAGTAATTGCTCGGCGATGAATGTCCCGGCCTGGTATTTTCCCTTGGCCACCACCGAGGTCGCCTGATCGAAATTCCCCGGCACCGTCCCGGAATAAACCACTTTCAGGCGGTCATGAATCGTTTCTTTTTCCAGGCCGGTGATGTCGAAGATCAGCCGGGCATTGGCGGCGTCATAGGTGACGGCGGCGAAGTCAATCTTGCCCATCACCTGCACCGTCCCGGTGGTTCGGGGGACCTCATTGAGCGAGACGTAGCGGATGCTGGTGGACATGAACGAGGTCACGCCCCAGACGACGAAGGCGACGATGATGAGGCCGCCGATGATATATTTCGGCTTCACGATTTCCCCTCGAGTTTGCGAGTCCGACGATCGAGTATCCCCAGGTAGGCGAACACCCCGACCCAGATGATCAGGGTCACCGCCAGCACGATATAGTTCGAGGTCATG
>JAAZOE010000305.1 GCA_012797915.1 Candidatus Zixiibacteriota bacterium
AACGGCGTTTTCGATATCATCCATATGGGCCATGTCAGATACCTGACCAAGGCCAAGAGTTTCGGCGATATTCTCATTATCGGGTTGAACACGGATGCCTCCGTCCGCAGAATCAAGGGATCGAATCGTCCAATCAACCGCCAGGCCGACCGGGCGGGGGTATTGGCGGCCTTGGCGTGTGTCGATTATATCATCTATTTTTCCGAAGAAACGCCTGAACGGCTGATCCGGCAGGTGCGGCCGGACGTGCTGGTGAAGGGGGCGGATTATAAGTTGTCTGAGATTGTCGGGGCGGATTTCGTGCAATCCTACGGCTGCAGAGTCCGTCGCGTGGGACTACTGAAAGGCCGGTCGACGTCGCGCATCATCGCCGGCGTTTCCCGAAGGCGGTAATCCCGGCAGGGCGGCAAGCGCCACTCGAAACAAAAAGGCGTCTGCCGTAGGCAGACGCCTTTTCTGTGCTTTTTTGTATGGCTCGGTACTTCTCATTTCCGGCCGATGCGGACGGCCGGAGGGAAATCAGTCGATACGACCAATGGCGCCGAACGGGCCGTGTCCGAAGCCGACTGATCGCCGATCCCCCATCGTTAGCATTTAAACCCTGTTGTCGTGTACCCCCTTTCGCGGTTTCGGATAAGGTGTGGTGTGGCTATATATGCAATCCCCCGCAGAGAAAACGGCCGTCGGCAAGAACAACGCCCGCCTATCAAGCGCCCGGTAAAGATTCCCCGAAACCGGGGCTTGAGGTACGGAATAATCGCAAGTCGTACGGTTGTGGCAGGCCGAAGGAATTTCGGTTGAACCAGGTTGCGGCGCCATGAACCCTCGTTTTCGGAGACCACCGCGTTTCGATACAGATAATCGTGGACCGCTCGTCACTGTTAATATTGGCAGGAAGGGCCGGTCTGTCAAGTGATTTGTTCGGGAGTCAAAGCTGGTGGTCGGAGGGAAGCGAACACTCACTCGCGACGAATTACAGTGTGGGACCACGGAAGGCGCGGCAGGCGACAGCCCATCGCGCCACGTCGCGTCTTTCACCCGGCGCCGGCCCTATTTGGCGGTACAGACCGGGATGATGGGAAGCAGGATTGGCGGGAGAATCTGGTATTTCGGACATTATTACGGACCGAAACCGGGGTGCTGCCGCCTCTCGATAAATCTCATGGTCTCACCCCCTTTTACCAGTCATAGCCCGGCGGGTCGGTCGGCCGGGCCGCGCCCCCTATAGGTATCCGGAGCGCATCCGGCCTTGCCGCATGCGCTCCCTCGCGAATCGGCGGATTAATCGTTGGGCATGATATAGAACATCCGCGTGCATTTCGTCGGGCAGTTGTTCAGATCGCTGGACTGCCGCTTTTCGATGAATCTCATGGAATCACCTCCTCCGGAATGGGTTGAGCGTTACGACGGCATTCCCTACCCCATGAGAATGCATGGTAACGATCCGAACCGACGGGTCCGAACCGAAATCGAAATCATATATGGCCAAATATCCACTCGTTGCCGATGATGACGATTCGGGCACGGTACACACGGGTATGGTATTCGAACGCGGCCGGAGTTGTCAAGTAAATAATGGCGGGTGATGCGGCGGAGACGGCCGGGTTGCCGTCGAAAAATATCCGGAGGGTGTATCGGGGCAAGGAAGGAAATACAAAAGGGCGCACCCGGCGTGACGCCGGATGCGCCCGAAAGTCAGCCACCCGATCACCACGGCGGAAGAATGTAATACACCAGCTTCTTGCAGAGCCACGGGCAGTTGTTCAACTTGCCATCCTGCCGTTTCTCGATAAATCTCACAGGATCACCTCCTCGACACTTGAAAGCCTAATGACCGATGGCACTCCCGCGTGCGGGAGATAACCGGCGGTCGAAGATTGCCGGTAATACCTGCCATACTGCGGGTCCGTTTCCGTTCCCCTGTCGAATTACCGGCGTTGTCCGCCCCCATTGGAATTACATAGAATATAGTAGCCGAAACGGCCGAATGTGTCAAGCGAATAGTACCGAGCGGGGCCATACGGGAACGGGAGGCCGGGGGAAAAGCGGGGATGGGGCGGTTTTATGGGCGCACCCGGCGGTTTGCCGGATGCGCCCGGAAGTCAGCTACCCGATCACCACGGCGGGAGAATATAGAACATCTTCTTGCAGTAGTACGGGCAGGCGTTCAGCTTGTTGTCCTGACGCTTCTCGATGAATCTCACGGGCTCACCTCCTTTCGGGGCTCAGAAGTAGCACACCGGCATTCAGACAGCGGATCCTTGAATGCCTTTATGGAAAGAAATTGCCTGATTGATTTCGCTCATACCCCGTTGTCAATCCCGGCCGATGTATGGTTGCCGCTATTTATGTTATGGTAGCCGGAAGTTGATTTTTTGTCAAGTGTTTATCACCCGCGACGGCGAAGGGATGAAGGGACAAACGATAACCCCGAAGGGGTATTCCGGCCGGTCGCACGAAACGGCGGCTAGTGCCATTGCCAGTCAAGGAACGGTTTGTCGATGTCGGTCATGGCGTTGACGACCAGATCCACCAGCCCGCCGTAGAAGATATTGCAGGTTTCGAACAGGTGGTAGGCGGCGAACAGGTCGCGGAGGGCGCCTTTGCAGTTGGAGCAGGGAGCGCAGACGTATTTTTTATGTTCCCGCCCCAGGATATCCTCGAAAACCGAAAGCACCTGCCTCATTTTGGCCCGGCTGGAGACGGCATGGCGCCAGTCGGGGAAGTTGCCGTCCTGCATGATGGCGAAACCGCTGCCGCCGCCGCAGCAGAAGTTTTCCACTCCGTGCGGAGTCATTTCGCGGAAGTGGTTGCAGACCGCTTTGAGAACGTCTCGTTGCGGCTGAACGATTCCCATGAGGCGAACCATGTTGCAGGGGTCGTGCAGGGTGACGGTGAGGTCATCGTTCCGTTTGGGGTCGAGCCGCAACCGTCCGCCGACGACGATATCGCGCAGAAGGGTCAGGGCGCTTTCCCGGGGGATGTTCAGGTCGCCGGTCAGGATGCGGTCGGCAACGACCATCAGGGCCTTATGCGCGTGGCCGCATTCGCCGAGAACGATTTTTTTGACCCCCAGTTTTCGGGCGACCTCGGCGTGCCGGACGGCCACCCGGGCGAACTGGATGTCGTCATACCAAACGCCGTAATTGACGGCGTCGTAGGCGGCCAATTCGCTGGAGAGGGTGTAGTCGATGCCGGCCTTTTCGAGGATGATGGCGAAGGCCATCGGGTTTTCGGGCCAGGCCAGGTATTCCCCGGCATTGTGAATGAGAAGGATTTCCGCTCCCTGCTTGTCGATCGGCCAGTGAAAGCGCAGGCCGGTCCGTTCGGCGATCTCATCTTCGAGAAACTCGATGTTGTCCCGATAAGTCGCCGGGGGCATGCCGGTGGAGGAGCCTTTGGCCAGTTGCAGGACCGAACCCTGGGCGTGTAGCGCCTTGGGGGCGATTCCCATTTCTTGGCTGAAAATCTTGCGCAGTTCATGAGTGACCAGCCCATTGTCGGCCCCGATCGGGCAGGCTTGGGCGCAACGGCGGCAGAGGGTGCAACGATAACTCAGTTCGATCAGGCGGGCGATCATGGTCCAGGCGGCGTCAATGTCGGCATCGAGGGCGGCGGCGGGAAGCGTGCGACCCCCTTTGATATATGTCCGGTACAGGCGGCGGAGGATTTCGGCGCGATAGAGCGGACGGTAGATTTCCTGTTTTCCGGATTCGATGAAAACCGGGCACGCCGTCGCGCAGGTCTGGCAATGGGCGCAGTATTCCATCGTCAGATAGAGCGGTTGGTAGAAGGTCCAGTTGGCATGCGGATCGAACAGCTTGGCCAGGCCGGAGAAAAACCGCTCCACCAGTTTCCGTTTGGCTGCGGGCGTTTCCGGGCGAGGCAGGCGGACGGCCGAGACGCCGTCGAGGTCGGTCTCGATTTTCCCCTGGGTATCGGGCGGAAGCGGTTTGATCTTCGGCTCGGCGGCA
>JAAZOE010000306.1 GCA_012797915.1 Candidatus Zixiibacteriota bacterium
AAGGCCGACGCATACCCGAACATTTCCATCAGCGGCACGGTGCCGTTGATTTTCTGCGATCCCTTGCGGTGCCGGCGCATGTTGTCGATTTTCCCGCGGCGGCGATGAAGGTCGCCGTTGATGTCGCCGAGATACTCATCCGGCGTGTTGACCTCGATCTTCATGATTGGTTCCAGCAGTTTCGGAGCGGCCTTGTGGATGATTTCCCGCAAGGCCTGGGCGGTGCAGAGACGGAAGGCCATTTCGCTGGAATCGACCTCGTGATACCCGCCGTCCAACAGGACGAATTTCACGTCGACCATCGGGTATCCGGCGACCAGACCCTTGGCGGCCGTGTCGAGGAATCCTTTATTGATGGCCGGGATATATTCGCGGGGGATGTTGCCGCCCCGGACATAATCGACGAACTCCAATCCTTTGCCCGGATTTGGCTCGATGCGGAATTCGATATGGGCATATTGTCCCTTGCCGCCGGTTTGTTTCTTGTACCGATATTCGCAACGGGCGTCGGTGGTGATCGTTTCCCGGAAAGCCACCGCCGGGGCGCCGACGACGACATCGACGCTATGTTCGGTCTTCAGGCGATCGACCACGATCTCCAGATGCAGTTCCCCCATGCCGGAGATGATCGTTTCCTCGGTTTCTTCATCGAACCGGACGCGGAAGGAAGGGTCTTCCAACGCCAGCTTCCCCAGCGCCGCGCCGAGTTTCTCCCGGTTTTCCTTACCCGCCGGATCAATCCGCATATCGAGGACGGTATCGGGGTAATGGATGTTTTCCAGGAGGATCGGACTCGCCTCGTCGCAGAGCGTATCACCGGTGGTGGTGTATTTCAAGCCCACCAGGGCGGCGATGTCGCCGGCTCGCACTTCGCCGATTTCCTTGCGTTCATCGGCGTGGATTTGCAGGATTCGTCCGATCCGCTCCCGTTTGCCCTTGGTGGCATTAAATATGTAACTGCCGGCTTTCAGCTCGCCGGAATAGACCCGGATGAAGGTCTGCTGGCCCACGTAAGGATCGGTGATGATTTTGAAGGCCAAAGATGCAAAGGGACTCTGGGGCGACGGTTTGCGCACGACGGCTTTGGCCGGGTCATTGGCGTCGACCCCATCGATGATACCCCGGTCGACCGGGGAGGGAAGATAATCCACCACCGCATCGAGCAGGGGCTGAATCCCCTTGTTCTTGAAGGCCGTGCCGCAGAACACCGGCGTGATCAAAAGCTTCGTGACGGCGTGACGGGCGGCATGCTTGATATCCTCGACCGAAATCGACTCCTCGTTCAGATACTTGCCCATCAGCGTTTCGTCCACTTCCGCCAGACGGACGACCAGATTTTCGCGCAATTCCACCGCCTGCGCCCGAAGATCGACGGGGATGTCGCCGTGTACCACCTCTATTCCCTTATGCGTAACCAGGGACATGGTCAGCAGGTCGATCACCCCTTCGTAGTCGGCCTCGCGGCCGACCGGAAGCTGAAACGGGACGGCGTTGGCGCCCAGCATGTCGTTCATCATCGCGATGGTGTGGAAGAAGTCGGCGCCGGGACGGTCCATTTTGTTGATGAAAGCGATCCGGGGGACCTTGTATCGGTCGGCCTGGTGCCAGACCGTCTCACTCTGCGGTTCCACTCCGCCGACGGCGCAGAAGACCATGACGATGCCGTCGAGCACCCGCAACGATCGTTCCACTTCCAGGGTGAAATCGATATGGCCGGGGGTGTCGATGATGTTGATCTGGTGTTTCTTCCAGGCGGTTGAAATTGCCGCCGAGGAGATGGTGATGCCCCGCTCCTGCTCCTGCTTCATGAAATCCATCACCGCCTGGCCGTTATGGACCTCGCCCATCTTGTGGGTCGTGCCGGTGAAAAAGAGGATGCGTTCCGTGGTCGTAGTCTTGCCGGCGTCGATATGGGCCACGATGCCGATATTGCGGGTCGTCTGTAAAGAAGAATGATTCATCCGTTTCCTTTTCGTCTCCAGCGTCGCGCCGACAGGTTCCGGAAGGAACCCTCGTCCGCGTATTGTCATCACCTGAAGTTGCCGTCGAACGACGGCCCAAGACCAGAGTGAGACCGTACGTGCCCAAGCCATATCTTCGGTTTGGCAGGCCGACTAATGTAGCCTAAAACGCGAAAATGTCAAGCAAGTTCCGCGGCGGAAAGGGGAAAATCCGCCCCCGGTATTCGACCGGCGCCGAACCTGTTCAGATATTGAACCGGAAAAGGATGATATCGCCGTCGGCGACGATATAGTCTTTGCCTTCCACCCGAAATTTCCCGGCCTCTTTGGCGGCGCGTTCGGAACCATACTTTTCGAAATCGGCATAACTGACCACCTCAGCCCGAATAAATCCCCGCTCGATATCGCTGTGGATCGCTCCGGCGGCCTTGCGGGCGTGTGTCCCCTTGCGGATGGTCCAGGCGCGCCCTTCCGGCTCGCCGACGGTGAAGAAAACGATCAGCCCCACCAGGCTGTATGATTTCTGGATGAGAAGCTCCATCGCCGGGCGGTCGATCCCCAGATCGGCCAAGAATGCGGCTCGGTCATCGGAGGCCAGCGCGGCCAGTTCCATCTCTATCTTGCCGCAGAGAGCGACCGTCTCCCGGCCGCCGGGAATGGTCAGATCGGCGAACTGCGACAGCCATTTATCCTGGGCGCCGATATCGCTTTCGGCGGTATTCAGGACGATCAGAAGCGGTTTCAAAGACAATAGACTATATTTGGTGATTGCGCGAAGAGCGTCGTCGTCCAGTCCCCCCTGCGACAACGGGCGGCCGTCCTCAAGACAGGCCAAACAGGACTTCAGGACCTCGCCTTCATGCATCGCCTCCTGATCGCCGGTCAACTGCGCGGTGCGGACTTTCTTTTCGAGATTGCGTTCGATGATGACCTGGTCGGAGAGAATCATCTCTTCGTTGAACAGGTTGAAATGTTTGCGCGGCGAACAATCGGGGGAGAAGCAGTCGATGACCACCATCAGGGCGTCGGCGTACTTGACGTCTTCCGGCATCTCGATCGTCGTCGCCCCGGCTTCCTTGCCCTTGCCGGAAAAGGCCGAGATGTCGATATATTCGATTTCGGCGTGGGTGATTTTTTTCGGGTTGACCGATTCGCAGAGCTTTTCCAGGCGGTCATCGGGGACCTTGATCACGGCCCGATGAGATGCCTTACTGTAGTCGCCGACCGCCTCGGTCTTGCCGGCGGCGGCATTGAACACGGTGGTCTTGCCCGACTGGGGCAGGCCGATGATGGCTATCTTCACTTCGTCCCTTTCTTCCCTTTGATAAGCGACCGCAGAATTTTAAGGTTGGCGATATCCTCGGCGGCCGACTCCTTCGGCGTTTCCAGAATCATCGGGACCCGGGTCAGCCGTCGGTCGTTCAGGAAATACCCGAAGACTTCCCTGCCGATTTCGCCGTCGCCGATATGCTGGTGCCGGTCCACCCGGCTGCCGGATCCCTTCATCGAGTCGTTCATATGGATGATGCGCAGGCGGTCGATTCCCAGGATGGACTCAAATTGCTTCATGGTGGCCCTGTATTCACTCTCGGTCGAGATCGGATATCCGGCGGCGAAGATGTGGCAGGTATCGAGACAGACGCCCGTGCGGTCTTTATTCTCCACGAGATCGATAATCTCGGCCAGCTGTTCAAAGCGGTATCCGAGGTTGGTCCCCTGGCCGGCGGTGGTTTCCAGACAGACCGTCACCTTGCCGTCGGGGTCGGACGCAAACATCCGATTGAACGCATCGGCGATTCGCTTGAGCCCCGCGCTTTCTCCCGAGCCGACATGCGAACCCGGATGCATCACCAAATTGGGAATATCGAGGAGGTCGCACCGGTGCATTTCCTCGAAAAAGGCATCATACGATTTTTGGAACAGGGCCGGATCGGGGGAGGCGAGGTTGATCAGGTAGCTGTCATGGGCGCAGGCAACCGTCACGCCGGTTTCCTCTTGGGCCTTGTGGAAAAGCGCTGCGTCCTCATCGGTCAGCGGCTTTGCCCGCCACTGGTTGGAGGACTTGGTGAAAATCTGGACCACATCGCAGGTGGCCTCTTTACCGTTATAGGGGGCGTTATACACCCCGCCGGAAATCGAAACATGGGCGCCGAGCGGCGGCATACGACTATCTCCTTTTGTACCGGCGAATATACAGCAAATACGGCCCCAGGCAAGTGGTATTGAAAACCAAACGACGGTTGAATATGAGGTGCCGGAACTATATGTCCTGCTGTTTGGCGGGTGGCCCACCCTTCAGTGTGGGGAAAACTACGTCACGGACTCGATGGTCGATTTTGGGATGAACTCATTCCGCCGGGGGACGGCGGTTGGTCAGCGTGAACGACAGATACTCCAGTTCCATCGACATGTTCTCGGTCCGCAAATACACGTCCGGTGGAACTTGCAGATTGATCGGCGCGAAATTCAAAATTGCCTTGATCCCGGCGGCCACGACTTCATCCACGATGTATTGAGCCACGATCGCCGGCACCGCCAGGATCACAATTTCGATATGATGCTCGCGTAGCAGGCGAGCCATCTCGCGGATATCGGACACGATCAGCCCCTTGTGGTTGGAACCGATCTTGCGCTGATCATTGTCAAAAATCAGCTTGATGATGAAACCCTGCTTCTGGAATTCCTTGTACGACACCAAAGCCGAGCCGATGTTCCCGACGCCGACCATGGCCACGTTCCAGACCCGGTTGACCCCCAAGATCTCGGAAATCTGCTGCTTCAGTTCCGAGACCGGGTATCCCAGCCCGCGGGTACCGAATGAGCCAAAGAAGGAGAGGTCCTTGCGGACCTGGGCCGGAGTCAGTTTTTCCCGCCGGGCCAGTTCCTTGGAGGATATCGTTTCCTGATTTTCCTTTTCCAGCAGGGACAGGGCGCGGTAGTAGAGCGACAACCGTTTGATGGTTGACTCCGAGATTTTTCGTTTGCCGTCGCTTTTTTTAACCATCAGCGTAAACCCGCCACCCTGTCCGCATATCAGGGCATGTGAAACCTTTCACAATAAGAACGTAACCGGGAGGGCAATCGTCAAGCTTTTTTTTAGGCCGGAGCCTGCCCCTCCCGCCCTATCCTATGAAATATAAGGCCTTAAGCGGCGAGGTCAATCTTCGTGTGGGTGGCAGGTGTCGTCCCCGTTGTGTCCCAAGGGCGACAAAAATGCCTGCATTTTCGGGGAAGAATGACCCGCGGGGCTTTCCACCTATTGGGGGATTCTTTATCTTTATACCACCTGACGGGGGATGAGCGGAGAGAGGCGGGATAAAACCTCATAATTGATCGACTGACACCAGCCGGCATGGGTATCGGCCGTGATCTGCTCTTTGCCGTCGGTCCCGATAATCGTGACCGTGTCATAGACCTTGACGCCGGGAATATCCGTGATGTCAATCATCGTTAGATTCATGCAGATGCGGCCGCGAATCGGAGCGCGCTTCCCTTTGACCAGGACATATCCCAGGTTGGACAGGCGGCGGTCGAAACCATCGCAGTACCCGACCGGGATGATGGCGATTGTCGATCGGGTGCTGGTACGGTAGGTGCAGCCATACCCGACAAAACTGTCTGCTTCGACCGTCTTGATCTGCGTGATCCGGCTGTACCACGACAGCGCCGGTTTCAAAATCGAATTTCGGCCGCCTTCCAGTTTATAGGAGACATAGGTTTCCTTCGACGGCCAGTAACCGTACAGCGCTATCCCCGGACGAACCAGGTCGAAATAGGTGTCCTTGAACAACAATAAGGCCGCGGAGCAGGCGGTATGACGCCGATACTGAACGATTCCTTTGGCTTTCAGCTGCTCCACCAGCGCCTTGAACCGGTCGAGCTGATACATGGCATAGGTATGGTCGGTGGTGTCCTCGATGTTGGCGAAATGGGTCGAGGCTCCCTCGACTTTCAGTTCCGGGTACTTCTTCAGGACGGTCGCCGCGCGGTCGAGTTCCTTGCGGTTGAATCCCTGACGATTGGTTCCGGTCTCCAGTTTGATATGGACCCGGGCGGCCGTCTTCGAACGACGGCACAACCTCCCCAGACTCTCGATAAAGCCGATATCGAACACGGTCGGTTCGATATCCAGCCGCAGGACGGCATCGATATCTTCGGGAGCGATGCCGCCGACCAGAAGGATTTTCCGGTCCCATCCCGCCTCGCGGGCGGCTTCGGCCTCCAATGTCGAATGAAGGGCCAGATACTCCACCGGGCTGTCCATCAGAATCGCGGTCATTTCGGCCAGACCGTGGCCGTAGCCGTTGGCCTTAACCGCCGCGGCCAGGGCGACTTTTGTTCCGGCCAGACGGCCGAGGTTGCGGACGTTGGCCAGGATGGTCTTGCGGTCTATGTCGATCCAGGTCAGGTGTTTCATACGCATACAAAAAGCGCGGGTTGGCTATTCCCGCGCAATCTATCGGTCCTCAAAATGGAGGGCAAGAGTTTTATCGGCTACAGAGAATCGATCATCCCCTGAATCAACCGGACGTGCCCTTCTTCGAACCTGGCCAGGTAGTCGAACATCCGCTTTTCCTCCGAATCGATCGCCCGCCCGGAAGCTCCGGCGAAAAGCGTGTTGGCCTCTTTTTCCAACTGCAAGGCGATTTCCAGTATCGCCCGTTCGTCTTTGGCCGCGCGGACCGAGGCGATCAAGGCCTGGTGCTGATCGGCCATATCTTCCTTGATCTCCGGCAGGCCTTCCTGCTTGAGGATATCGTTGTAGCTGACCCATTGTTCGGATTTGACCAAACCGTGATGCTGCCGTTCCAGGATGCGATAATGGTCTTTCTCGTCCGCGGCCAGCTTCCGCAGGGTTTGCCGGGATGAGTCCCGGGAGACCGTCTTGGCCGCCTCGAGATAAAAGACATAGCTTTTGATCT
>JAAZOE010000307.1 GCA_012797915.1 Candidatus Zixiibacteriota bacterium
CCGATACTCTCCGAAAACAAGCGGTTAAACACCTCATCCCCAAACCGCTCCAGCGCCCGCGATAACGTCGAATGATCCGGCAACGTCTCCTCCAAACGGTACCCGATGAACCAACGGTAGGCCAGATTAACCTGCACCTCCCGCATCAACTCCCGAACCGACCGGATCCCCCCGATCGCCTGGAGCACAAACAACCGGATCACCACCTCCGGGTCGATCGACGGCCGGCCGTTGTCCGGACAATACCGCTCCCGCACCGCCTCATGGACGAATCCCAGGTCCAAAACCCGGTTCAACTTCCGGAGGCGATGATCCTCCGGAATCAGACTCTCCAGCGGCGGCAGGAGAGTCATCTCATACCCAATCTTCTCTCGTTTCGTCTGCATGAACCTATTCTAGAAAAACACCCAACCCCAAATCAACCACTTTCTCAACACACCCGATAAGCCGGGGCACCCGGCTCTCGAGATCGGAGAAAAACCATAGATAGCCAGGACATCCGAAAACCGCTTTACATCAGGGCAAAGTAGCGTATATTAAACTTTGTACCCGCGCCGCAAACCTATCCCGGGAGGGATTATGATACGTACCTGCATCCTCACTCTTGCCACCGTCGTCCTGCTGGCCGCCGCCGGATTCGGCGCCGACCTGTATCAGGTCGCCGTCCAGAACCAGCACCAAGCCGACCTTCTGAAAGCCTCCGGCGTCGATGCCGTCCTGCGGGTCCACGATGGTTACCTCGTGCTGGCCGACAAGCCGACCGCCGACCATCTCGTGTCCGTCGGCCTGAAAACGACCTTCCTGGCCAAAGACATCGATCGACAGCAACTGGCCCTCGAAAACAGCCGCGACCTGTCCAAGTCGGCCAATCTGCCGGTCTTATATCAGGAAGATGGCGTGGTCCTCTATCGGGTCGGCGGGCAAGCCGAACTCGCCCAGCCCGATGGGTCATTTCTGGTTCCCCTCCCGGCCGAACCGGTTCCGATTATTTTCCGCCTGCCATTGGTCGCCAATGAGGCGGCGTTTCGGGATATCCAGACCCTGCGGGACCTGATGAACCAGATCAGCCAGGATTCGCTGACGTCGTATCTGAACCGGCTGCAGGCGTTCCCCGGCCGGGTGGCGGGGACCTCCGGCAACCTGGCCGCCCGGGACTGGATCCGTTCCAAACTGCAATCGTTCGGGTATAGCGCGGAGATTGAGTCGTTTGAAGCCGAAGTATACGGGTACTGGGTTACCTGCTACAACGTGGTTGCCTCCAAAACCGGCACGGTGTTTCCCAGCCGCAAAATCGTCATCGGCGCGCATTTCGACGCCGTCCCCGGATCGCCGGGAGCCGATGACAACGGCACCGGCACGGCGGCGGTGCTGGAGATGGCCCGGGTATTGGCCGATGAACCGGCCGAGATGACCTTCGTTTTCGCCTTGTTCGACAGCGAGGAGCAGGGCCTCAACGGCTCCTGGGCGTATGCCGGCAATGCCTACTACAGCGGCGACAGCATCGTCTGCATGGTCAACATGGACATGATTGGCAGCGTCGGGAACACCAACGAAGCTGAAATCAAGTATGGCGAACAGACTGCCTATGCCCGCCTCTGGATAAATCTGGCCGATACGTTGACCGGCCTGCAGGGGTTCATGGGCGGTCAGGCCTCCAATTCCGACCATTATCCGTTCACCTATTACGGATACGACGTCGTCTATGCGCAAGAAGCGGTCATGTCGCCGTATTACCACCAGCCCACCGACAGCACCACCCATATCAATTTCTTTTACTTCACGCTGATGGCCAAATCCACGCTGGCCACGGCCTATGTCATCAACTATTCCCCGCCCGGCGTCACCATCAGCCAAGTGCGCGACGGCGGCGACGGCCAGTCCCTGCAGGCCGAGTGGACCATCGGCAACACCAGCGGTGTATCGTTCTACCGCGTCTACTGGCAGGCGCAGCCGTCCGGCCCGCTCGACTCGACCACCATCCCGATAGGTACGAATCTGGCCTTGCTGACCGGGCTGACCGACGGCCAGGAATATAAGATACACGCCGTCGCCTTCGACGCCGACGGCCACCCCTCGGTGGTTTACAACGAGGTCCTGGCCACCCCGCACTCCATCCCGGCGGCGCCGGAAAACCTGCTGGTTATGCCGGTCTACCGGGGCATCCGTCTGAACTGGACCCGAAACAACACCGAGCTTGATTTCAATCACTTCACGATTATCCGCGATGGCGTCGCCCTGCCGATTGCGGTCGGGGACACCTTTTTCCTCGACAACGACTATACGCTCGGCGCCGATATGCACGAGTATCTCGTGGTCGCCAGCGACAACGACGGCAACCACTCCGACACCGTCGGGGTGCAGCCGTTGTCGATGCGCGCGGCCACGCTCCAGCCGGGGCATATCCTGGCCGTCAACCGGTCCAACAAGTCGGCCGCCGACATCGTCAATGAGGTCGTCACCGGCGAGTATATGCGCGAGGCGTTGACCGGGTACAACTACGATTACCGCTCCGACACGGCCTACGGCAGCATTCATCGCCCTGATACCCTGCACCTGATCGATCTGCTGGATTACGATGTCCTCGTGCTGGGGGGCGAGTCCGCCCGCAACGACAACTTCGGCACCGAACCGATGTTCGGCGGCATCATGGACACCCTCACCTATTACCTGTCGATCGGCGGCAAGATCGTCCTCTTCGGCCGCTGGGGCGAATTGTACACCGGCGGAACGTACTATGCCGACACCATCCTGTTCGAACCCGGCTATTCCAACTATGGTTACAAGAGTTATTTCCATCTCGACCGCCGGGTGCGATACCTGTCCAGCTTCACCACCACGACCATCAGTTCCGATCTCATCGGGGCCCACAGCCTGAAGCCGGAATTCCCCAGCTTGGTCTGGGATTCGATGGCGGCGGTGAATCATTCGACCCCCTGGACCATGGTGGGAGGCATCCCCTGTCCGACCTTCGGCGTCCTGCGCTCAGGGCCGGAAGTGATTTATACCTATGACTCCCGCACGAACTTCACCTTCACCGAGGGCAAACCGATCGCCTGGCGGTATCTCGGGGACGATTACAAATACATCTTCTTCGAATTTCCGCTGTCGTTTATTGATCGCCCCTCGGCCGTGGCGACCCTGCGCGAGGCGGTCGCGGAATTGATGTCGGCCGGATGGGCGGCCGCGACCACGATCGACCCCGGCACGATCGATATCTCCGGCAGTCCACCATCAACCGTGACCATTTACGTCGGCGATTTTATCAATGGCAAAACCGCCGCCGATGTCGACCCCGCCACCGTCTTGTGTAACGGCGTGGTGGCGCCGTCAGGATGGACCATCGAATCGTCGGTGCCGGGATTCACCGGTGATGTCCTGGCATTGACCGTCCCGACCGATCCTTTCGTTGCTTCCTTCGGAACCGTCGTCGGTACGGTCGAACGCACCTACACCGTTTCCTGGACCTTCAGCGGCGAAGGCGAGTCGAATCTGATCGAGGGAACGGTCGTGCTGCATAACGAAACGACCCTCGCCGGCGACGCCAACGGCGACGGGCAGGTCAATATCGGCGATGCCGTCTTTATCATCACCTATGTCTTCCGGGGCGGCCCGGCTCCCGACCCGTTGTCCTCGGGCGATGCCAACTGCGATGCTAAAATCAACGTCGGCGATGCCGTCTATATCGTCACCTATATCTTCCGGGGCGGTCCCGCGCCCGGATGCAAATAGATCGGGTCGGCGGTCCAAAGATAACCCCATTACGGGCCGGCCATCCGCCGGCCCGTTTCTTATTGTCGAACCATCAGTCCCGGCGGCAGGTCGTCAAAGACTCGATGCCATGCTTGCCCGGCGGCGTTGAAACAGATATCTTGGGCGCAGCAGATGTCCGGACATGAATAAACAGTCGGAGAGCGAAGGCGATGCGACGGCATGTTCTCTATTCCATCATTCTCATTTTCGCCGGATTGGCGCTTCTCGAGGGGGCGGCCCGTCTGGCCGAGACTGTCCTGAAACCGTCGTCCTCTGCCGCCACCGCCGACCGCCCCGGATGGCAGGCCGTCTTCTTCGGCTCGATGTTCGACTGGCACGAAAGCGACCCCGACCTGCTCTGGCGGTTTCGCGCCGGTATCCAGGGTTCGCTGATTCAAACCAACGCCGATCACCTGCTGGGCCCGGAGGTTCCCAAAGCCAAAGGTCCACAGAGCTATCGCCTCCTTCTCCTGGGTGACTCCTCACCGGTCGGCATGGGACTCCCGTCGCGCAACCAGGCCTTCGGCGAACTCACTCGCCATCAGCTCGACCGCCTGGCCGGCGGCCGGAAGACGGTCGAGCTGGTCAACGCCGCCGTGTCGGGGTATTCCAGCGCGCAGGTGGAACGGTTTCTGACCCTTCACGGGTGGGATTATCAACCGGATGTGGTCATTGTCTATTGCGGCAATAACGATGCTTCCCTGTCGGGGCAGTATACCGACCGGGAATTGCTGGAGCGTCAGCGGCTTCGGCCTGTCCGGGCCGTCCTCGCACGCCTGGCGACATATCGGGTGCTCCGGGGTATGCTTCAACGTGGTCGTCCCGACCATGCCGCCGCCGAGCCGGTGATCCGGGTCTCACCCGAGGAGTACGAACGGAATCTCCGGTCGATCATCGCGCAAGGCGAAGCTCATCACTGTCCGGTAATCATCCTGAAACCGCCGGTCCCGCGGCTCTGGCCGGCCGGCCTGCAGTTCAAGCCGTTTCTACAGTTGACCGGCACCGACGGCCGGGTGATCGTCCCCGACCGGATGGCGGCCGTCCTCAAACGGCCGATCAGTTACTGCCTCGATGCCCAACGATTCCGGCAGTTGTATGGCCGGGGAGATATCTTCACCCGCGTCGTCTTTTCCACCGTGTATGCCGACACTCTGCCGCCCGAACAGGCCGCCGAATATTATCAGGAGCAGGTCCTCCGGCAACCGGATGACCCGGTGGCGGTCAATAATCTGGGCGTGGCCCGGTGGCGGCTGGGGCAGTATGCCGACGCCGACCGCGCCTTCCAGCGGGCGCGGGAGATGTTCATCGGGACGCATGCCGCGGACACGACGCCATCAGTGCGCGCGGCCGGGTCGCCGTTTCTTTACAACCGGGGCATTAATCTCCTCTCCCTCGCCTCCGGCGACACGGCCACCGCCGTCGACACCAGCACGATCGCATACGCCTGCCTCGATTCGGCCCTGCAGGCCGACTATTTTTCCCTGCGCATCAAGCGGCCGTACGGAGAGGTGATCGACCGGCTGGCCCATGAACCGGGCGTCACCGTCATCGATCTGCCGGCAGTTTTCCGCGATAACGGAGGGGAACGGCTGTTTTTCGATCATTGCCATCCCACCGCCGACGGGCATCGGCTTATTGCCCAAGCGATTGTCCGCGCCGTCGCCGCGCCTGGTCCGTGATGCAATCGGATCACCAATCTCCCCAATTCCCGCCGGGATGTGGGTCAAATACTTAGAATGCCGATACAATTATTTGGCTCCGACATAAAAATCCGGTTGACAAAAACCGGGGCATGGATGCATATTGACCACAGATATGGACAACCCGTCCGGCAGGAAGCCGGACGGCGGGGAGCGTCAACGCACCGACCTGCGGTCTCGCATGAAAGGTGTCTTCCTGAACCCTCTGCCGTAATGCTGTGATTCGACAACGGCCGCTTTGCACGAGAAAACGGCCAGGACATGGATGGCACACCACGGACGGACATCGGGATTGTCCGGGTGTCGGGAAGGCAGATATGAGACGCTTCGCTTTTTACTTCATCGGTTGTATTCTCACAACCGCCTCTCTCTTCGCAGGGAGCCAGACTCCGTATAAACACTCTTTCGGGGGCAACGGGTACACCAGCGAGATGCGGTACACCTATCCCTGGCTGGTGCGGCATTTCGACGCCGCCATGGCGGGGAGCAACGATTTCCTCAAGGCGCTGTTGGATACCGCCCGGGTCTACGGCGAGAACTTCGACACCGGACCGTACGCCTCCTCGCAGGAAATCAACCTGTATGAAAAAACCGGAGCGAGCGTATCGTACGCGACCCGGATGGCCGACACGCTGAAAAACTGGCTGTATATCTACGCCAAGCATTACCTGGACAGCATCGGGGTTTCGGTGGAATCGCTGGTGGTTCATATCGCCGATACCGCGGTGAGCATCACCCAGCAGGGGGACGGCACCCGCAGTTACAGCCTGACGGGACTGCCGATGCACAAGAAGCGGTTCACCTATCAGTACTGGAACAACACCTCCAGCGACTATTTCTACCCGGCCGGGTACGTCTGGCTGGCCAACGGCTATAATGAAGACGCCCGCAACGCCATTGCCTACGCCTACCGGCGGCGGTTGATCGAGGATTCGGCCAAGGTGGGGGCGGGGCCGATCCGGAGCCATTACACGGCCTATTTCATGGACAACCAGTACCGGGACATGGGTCGGCTGGGGTCGTATTACACGATCAACAGCACCTCGGGGGGCCGGACGACGCAGATGGACTGGGTGGAGCAGACGGCGATCCAGAACGATTCGCAGGTGTACTATTTCGATCATTCGACGCTGCGGATCGATTCGACGATTCAGGCGGTGCTGGATTCGACCTGTGCGGCGCGGGGGTTGCGGCGGATCCGGGGATACGCCAACATCAACAAATTCAGCCCGGCGCATTTGTCGGCGGTGTTGCCGTACGTGGCCGGGGTGTCGCTGGAGAATCCGATCGATTACGCCAAGAGTCCGCAGAACTGGCGGTCGTGGTACGAGATGGCCGACACGATGGCGGCCCATCCGGAGGTCTCGGTCAACTGGGGCCTGGCGGGAGATATTCTCTGTTCGTCGAGTCCGTCGAGCTGGCTGTACGATTCGACCCGGATATACATGATGCATTACGCCTTCTTCTTGACGGTCCAGGACACGAACGCGTACGTCGATATGATGCGATTCAATGACAGTTTGCGGTGGCGGGACATATACGAGGTGGATTTTGGTCGTCCGGACGGTCCGGCGTACGAAGTGAGCCATACGGGTACGAGCGACTGGGGCGCCACCCCGTACATTTACGTGATGCGGCGGGATTACAACGGCGGGTCGGCGGCGGTGCTGGTGCGGACGGCGCACGACGGAGCCGATTTCACCCGTGATAGTGTGGCGGTCAACCTACACGGCTTGTTCCGGGAAATGCTGGCCAACGGCCAGACCGGGGCGCGGGTCGATTCGATCGTGTACCTGAAACCATACATGGGCAAGATCATGGTGGCCGCGGCCAACCGGGGGCCGCAGGTGACCTTTACGTCTCCGGTCAATCGGTTTCCGATCTATGGACAGACCGATACCATCGCCTATACGGCCACGGCCGATTCCGGACTGACCCGCTTGCGCATTCAACTGCGGCGCCCTTCCGGCGTCATCCAAACGCTGGTGGACGCCGCCTTCAATCCGCCGGTGAAAACCTATACCGGCCGGCAGATCGTCACCTGGACAAGTGCCGATTGCGGGCTTGATTCGATCAGCGTTTACGCTCGCGACAATACCGGGGCGATCTCCGACCTGCCGGCGGCGTTGACACTGGCGGTCAGCTTCCGGCGATTTAGCATCTCGGCCGGCATTGAAATCATCAATTATGTTTTCCGAGGCGGTCCGGTGCCCGATGATTATCCCGGGGGAGACGCCAACTGTGACGGGTCCGTGAATATCCAGGATGCCATCCATATCGTCACCTACCTGTTCCGCGGCGGACCGCCCCCCTGCTGCGACGGTATCGGGTGATGAGAGCACAATGATTCCTGAGGCACTCATGACGCGGGGCGCCTGATGGCGCCCCGCGTTTTCTCTGGCCGCCGGATCGAGTCGTCAATACCGCTTGTCCGCGGGCGCCGGACATCGTATACTGGACGCATCGAGAAACGGATTAGGCGAGGGAGCAATGGTCAAGATTTATACCAAAACCGGCGACGATGGCAGCACCGGGTTATGGGGCGGCGATCGCGTGCCCAAGGATGCGGCCCGGATTCATGCCTATGGCACCGTCGACGAATGCAACGCCGTTATTGGCGTGGTCAGGACAATGCTGGCATCCAATCATGAATTGGATTCGATGTTGGAAACGGTCCAAAACCGGTTGTTTGCGGTCGGCGCGGATCTGGCCACCCCTGGAGAGAAGCCGCCGGCCATTCCCCGAGTCCATCCTGATGACAGCACGGTCATCGAACAATGGATCGACCGGCTGGAGGAACAGCTGCCTCCGCTCAAGCAGTTCATTCTTCCCGGGGGAAATCCCGCCTCCGCCTGGCTGCATCTGGCCCGGACGGTTTGCCGCCGGGCGGAACGCTGGACGGTATCGCTGATCGCCGCCGACGCCGTGCATAAACCGGCGGCGGTATACCTCAATCGATTGTCCGATTTTCTCTTTGTGGCCGCGCGGTATGCCAATCACACGGCCGGCATCTCCGACCGCCCGTGGGATAATCCCCGCCGGCCGCCGAAACCAGACCTTTGAGTCGGCCGCGGCTGTTCTCGACTATATTCCGCTCCCGGCTGAAGCCTTTGCCGCCAAAGACATACCCTTTCCGGCGGCGGGGCGACTGCTCGGCGCCGGCGGCGAATTCAGGGAACGATCTGCGGAATGACAATCCAATCCACCCGCCAGATCTGATCGATGTCCCGCTCCAGACCAACGATTCCGGCATTGTGAAACTGTACCACCGACACATTTGTATCGTGCGCCAGCAACAGCGAGGCCAACCGGGACAGGTGCGGCATATGGCCGACCAGCATGAGGTCGACGGTCATGTCGCGGAGTTTTCGGGCCCAAATCTTTGGATCGCTGTTCGGCGCCAGATCATCGGCGGCCTGCACGCCGCGGGCAGTCTGGATATGTGGACTCAACAACTCGGCTGTCTGCCGGGCGCGCAGTTTGCCGCTGTGAAAAATCGCTTCCAGCGGCGGCAGCGGTCGCCGGTCGAGGAAGGCGGTCATCCGTCGCAGGGCCGCCATTCCCTCCCCGGTCAGAGACCGTTCCGTTTCCCCGTCCCTGACTTCCGCCTCGCCATGTTGCACCAAGTACAGATACATTGTTTTCCGATGCTCCCCCGGATTATGGGCCGTTGTCATCGATGACCATCGCCGGAACCGGCGGCGAACCGGATATTGCGCATCAACCGGTCGTACCCCGCCCGCTTGACAGCCGATCCTTTGAACAGCCGCGCAAAATCCTCCGGCGTCAGGTGGTGCCACTGCCGGTCCGAGAGCGAAAAAATATCCGGCGGCGTCCCGAAATCGGGATCCTGATGCGGCCGGGCGAACCGATTATGCGGGCAGACCTCCTGGCAGATATCGCAACCATAGATCCAGCCGCTGCCTTTCCCCGCCGCTTCCGGCGGCAGCGGTCCGCGATGTTCAATCGTCAGATACGACAAACATCGCCGGGCGTCGATCCGCCGCGGTTTGTAGATCGCTCCCGTCGGGCAAGCCTCCATACATTTTCGGCATCGGCCGCATTGATCGGGTATCGGACGGTCGGGGGACAAAACCAGGTCGGTGATGATTTCGCCCAGAAAGAAAAAACTCCCCTGACGGGGGGTTATAACCACGCCGTTTTTGCCGTACCATCCCAACCCGGAGCGGACCGCCCAGGCTTTTTCCATAATCGGGGCGCTGTCGACCGCCAATAGGAAGGCGGCCTCCCCGGCGATTTCCCGGATTGACGCCGTCAGGCGATCCAGCTTTTTGCGCACGACCTTGTGATAGTCACGGCTGAGAGCGTATCTCGAGATCCGCAAGGGGGAACCCCACGCCGGCAGGTCGCCCGGGAAGTAATTGCAGAGGACGGAAATTACCGACCGCGCTCCGGGCAGCAATCGACGGGGATCGATCCGCCGATCGAAATCCCGTGCCAGGTACTCCATTTGGCCGTGCCGGTTTTCACTCAGCCATTGTTCCAGCCGACGAGCTTCTTCGGTCAACGGTTCGTCGCGCGAGATGCCGCAGGCGGCAAAACCGATTCTTCGAGCGGCCTGCTTGATCTGTCGAGTCAGTTGCGACGGCGTCATGGTCCGGTCCGGAAAAACGTTGTTGGCTGTACCCGTTAATCAATCCGCCTGCGGATAAAAAGTCAAGCCGCTCCGGAAATGTGATGGACCGCCGGGATAAATGAACCAATATTAAACCGGTCCGGCCGTTATATGTTCAATGGGGCAGGTTCGGTCGGCGGAGTATCTTTTTCCGTATCGGTCGGGCCGAATGAACGTATCAACATGGAGATAAAAGGAGGACCTCCGATGAAATACCGGCGGTTGGGTCGGTCGGGAATCAAGGTCTCGGAGATATCCCTGGGAGGATGGCTGACCTTTGGAGGGACAGTCGATCCCCGGACCACCGAGGCCATTTTGGGCGCAGCTATCGATTCCGGCATCAACTTCATCGATCTGGCCGATATCTACTCCCACGGGGAATCGGAACGGGTCTGCGGGGAGGCGTTGAAATCGTTCACCCGCTCGGACCTGGTCATTTCCTCGAAATTGTTCTGGCCCATGAGCCAAAATGTCAACGACCGCGGCTTGTCGCGCAAACATATCATGGAATCGATCGACAAGACGCTGACCCGACTGGGAACCGATTACCTGGACATCTACTTCTGTCATCGTTTCGATCCGGACACAGAAATCGAGGAAGTCGTCCGGGCGATGGGCGATCTGGTGCATCAGGGGAAGATTCTTTATTGGGGGACCTCGGTGTGGGAGGCCGATCAAATCGCCGTCGCCGCCTCGCTGGCCGATCAATACCTCTGCTATCGGCCGCAGGTGGAACAGCCGCGATACAATATGATTGACCGGTCGATCGAACGGCAGATCCTGCCGGCCTGCGCCCGGCTGGGAATGGGGCTGACCGTCTGGTCGCCGCTGGCCCAGGGGCTTTTAACCGGCAAGTACAATGATGGCGTGCCGACCGGAAGCCGGGGCAGTACCAGCGAATGGTTGCGGGGAGATATGACCGAGGCCAATCTCGCCAAAGTCCGGCGACTGACCAAACTGGCCGGAGAACTGGGGCTGACCATGACCGAACTGGCCCTGGCCTGGGTACTGCGTCGGCCGGAAATTTCCTGCGCCATCACCGGCGCAACCCGGCCCGAACATGTCCGGGCCAATGTCGCCGCTTCGGATGTCGAACTGACCTCGGAAACCTTGGAGACGATCGAAATCATTCTGGGATAAAATCGCGAGAAACGGGAAACATCATACCCTGGAGGCAAGACGTGTTCTTATCGGCAGAGCATTTCAGCAAGGTTTGGACATATGAATCGGAGGCCACGGCCCGATTGTTGGAAAAAATCACCGATGGTGCGTTGTCCCGTCCGCAGGACGAAAATCTTCGGACGGTCGGACGGGCCGCCTGGCATATCGTCACGACCCTGCCGGAGATGGCCGGGCGGGTTGGTATCCCGGTCGCCGGCGCCAAGCACACCGACCCGATCCCGCCCCATGCGGCCGCGATCGTGCAGGCCTATCGTACGGCGGCGGCCTCGGTTCTGGCCGCGGTGGAAAAATGGCCCGAGGCCGATTTCCACAAGGAAGACGACATGTATGGCCAGATGTGGAAACGGGGACAGTCGTTGTGGGCGCTGGTGGCGCATGAGATTCACCATCGCGGGCAGCTGACCGTCCTGATGCGGATGGCCGGATTGCCCATCGTCGGGGTCTACGGCCCGGCCAAGGAAGAATGGAGCCAGTACGGAGGCAAACCGCCGGAGGTGTGATCCCTGCGGGCTATCAAAGATAAACCACATACAAAAAACCCGGCTTGCGGCCGGGTTTTTTGCCTTACCGTTGTTAGCTTCTACAACGCACAGGGAGCCGGGCCGCCCCGGAAGACATAATTGACCAGATAGACCGCATCCCC